>CAYVDF010000042.1:0-7944 GCA_964450475.1 uncultured Pseudactinotalea sp. | reverse complement strand
GAAGTGTCGAGCGCGAACTGGGATGCGATCATCTTCGACCTGCCGACCTCCACCCAACTCAAGCGCGTACCCATGCCTGAGCCGCTGCGAGGAACGAAGGAACACGTCGGCGAACTGCTCGACGCCCATGCCACACCGGACTCACTGCTTCGGGCGCTCGCGGGCGAGTAGAATTAGGCCATTACGCTAATTACAGGAGCCAACGTGTCAAGTAAGTTTGAGCAGGTCCGCCGCCCAGATCCTCGTGATGACGAACCGACCCCACCCCCGCCACCAACCGGCAAGGCGGCTCAGACCCAGCAGGTTGATGAACTGCTCGCAGAGATCGACGGCGTGCTAGAAACCAACGCCGAAACCTTCGTGCGCAGCTTCGTGCAAAAGGGCGGCCAGTAGGTGGAACGCCCCGATCGACTGCCGGCAAGCTACCTGCGCCCGGGGAGCTCCTCGTTTATCGACTTCCTCGCGGAAAACGCGCCAGCTTTACTACCGTCCGCGCAGATCGACTCGGCAGGCCACGTTGAGACGGCGCACGCCACCACGATCGTCGCCCTCACCTTCGCTGGTGGCATCGTGATGGCGGGGGACCGCCGAGCCACCGTCGGCACGTCGATCGCGCACCGCCAGATCGAAAAGGTTTTCCCCGCCGATGACTTCTCAGCCGTCGGGATCGCCGGCACGGCGGGGCTCGCGATGGATCTCGTGCGACTGTTCCAGCTCGAGCTCGAGCACTACGAAAAAATTGAAGGTTCGCGCCTGTCACTCGAAGGCAAAGCAAACCGCCTATCGACGATGGTTCGCGCGAACCTGCCTCTGGCGCTGCGCGGACTCGCCGCCGTGCCGCTGTTCGGCGGGTGGGACACGGGCCGGGGCGTCGGGCGAATTTTCTCCTACGACGTCGTTGGAGGGCGCTATGAAGAACACGACCACCACTCGGTGGGATCAGGTTCGGTGTACGCTCGCGGGTCGCTGAAAAAGCTGTGGGAGCGCGGCCTTGGCCGCGACGAGGCAATCGCTGTGGCACTGCACGCGCTCGTCGATGCCGCCGATGAGGACGCCGCAACCGGTGGCCCCGATGCGATTCGGGGAATCTACCCGATCGTTGCCGTCGTTACCGCCGCCGGATATGAAACCGTGTCAGAAGAAGAACTCGCGAGGGCGCACGAGGCGATCAGCGCCTTCCGTTCGGCTCGCCCAGAGCGCGGGGGTGCCTCATGACCCAACCGTTCTATGTTTCGCCCCAGCAGCTCATGGAGGACCGCGCGGAGTATGCGCGCAAGGGCATCGCGCGCGGGCGCTCCGTCGTCGTCATGGGCTATGAGGGAGGAATCCTCTTCGCCACCGAAAACCCGTCGCGGGCGCTGCACAAGATCTCCGAGATCTATGACCGCATTGGCTTTGCTGCGGTCGGAAAATACAACGAGTTCGAAAACCTTCGCGTTGCCGGCGTGCGCTATGCCGACCTGCGCGGCTACTCCTACGATCGCGCCGACGTCACGGCGCGTGGGCTCGCGAACGCCTACGCACAAACGCTCGGGGCAGTGTTTACGACGGAGGCGAAACCGCTCGAGGTGGAGATCGCCGTCGCCGAAGTCGGTCAATCGCAAGAGACGGATCAGATCTACCGACTTTCTTACGACGGTTCGGTGACCGACGAGAACGGCTACGTCGTCATGGGTGGTGCGGCAGAAAAGCTCGCGGAGAACCTCGCAACGCACTGGCGCCTTGGCCTGAGCCTCCCAGATGCACTGCGCCTCGCCCTCGACACGTTGACGCCCGCAGGTGAAGGCGGTGAGCGCGCCATGATCCCCGTGGAGAACATCGAAGCCGCTGTGCTCGATCGTTCACGCACACGGCGTACGTTCCGCCGCCTCTACCCGGCCGGACTCACCGAGTTGCTCGGTGGAGGTGAGGCGTGAGCCGACGAATCTTCGGGCTGGAAACCGAATTCGGGCTCACCTACCACTCACCGACACGCGAGGTCAGCCCCGAGGAGGCCGCGCGGTACCTGTTCCGCAAGGTGGTTGCGTGGGGGCGCTCCTCCAACGTGTTCCTCTCCAACGGTTCACGGCTGTATCTCGACGTCGGTTCGCACCCGGAGTACGCCACCGCCGAGTGTGATGACATCCGCCAGCTGCTGATCCACGATAAGGCCGGGGAGCTCATCCTCGCCGAGCTTGCCCAGGATGCCGCCCACAAGCTTGCCGCGGACGGCGTGCCCGGCGAAATCCACCTGTTCAAGAACAATCTCGATTCCGCGGGCAACTCCTACGGCTGCCACGAAAACTATTTACTGCGCCGCCGCGCCGACTTCAGGCGCACAACGAACCAGATCGTCGCGTTCCTCGTGACCCGGCAGATCTTGACCGGGGCAGGCCACGTGCTCACCGATGAAAACGGGAGCCGGTACACGTTCTCTCAGCGCTCTGACCACATGTGGGAGGAGACGAGCACCGCGACAACCCGCTCGCGCCCAATCATCAACACCCGCGATGAACCCCACGCCGATCCCGATAAGTACCGCCGCCTCCACGTGATCTCCGGGGATTCCTCGATGTCGCACGCCTCGACGATGCTCAAAGTCGGGATGACTGACCTCGTGCTGCGGATGGTCGAGGCCGGCCACAGCCTGACCGACCTAGAGATCGACGATCCGATCACCGCGATCCGTACAATCTCACACGACTTATCGGGTACCGCCGCGATCGAATTGCGTTCTGGCGCGACAACGTCCGCGGTGGGCGCCCAGGAGGCGTACCTAGAACGCGCCCGTGCCTTCACGAACGATCATGGCCAGGGTCAGCACGATGCGTGGGTACTCGACCTGTGGCAGCGCGGCATCGATGCGGTGCGAAGCGGGGACTACTCTACGATCGACACCGAACTCGATTGGGCGATCAAGAAGCGCCTCATTGACCAGTACGTCGACGGCAAAGATATTCCGCTCCAAGATGCGCGTGTGCGCCGCCTCGAACTCGCTTACCACGACATTTCTCCGGCAGGTATCTTCACCAAACTCATGGATCGCGGGCTCGCCCAGCGCCTCGTCAGCAACGACGAGATCATTGAGGCAACGACCACCCCGCCACAGACAACCCGGGCGAAACTGCGCGGAGATTTCGTAGCCGCCGCCACGGCCCACCGCCGCGATTACACGGTCGACTGGGTTCACCTGAAGGTCAACGACTATGCCGGGAGAACCGTGCTATGCACGGATCCATTTGCCTCCGAGGATGCCCGAGTGGCCGAGCTCATCGCCTTGATGGAGGCCGAGTAGTGGGCCGGAACCGTACCGTCCGCGCCCTGCTCGCCGCCGCGTTCACGCTCGTTGCCGCGACCGCGTGCATGCCGAATACCACCGCCTCTGACCCCGTGGTCGAAGTCACGGGTGATTTCGGACGGCGACCACAAGTCGCGTTTACGACTCCCCTGAAGATCCCCGCGCCGTCATCAAGGGTGCTGATCGAAGGGGAGGGCACGGTGCTTGATGAGGGCTCTCCCGTTCTGCTGTCCTACGTGGCCTACTCCGCCACCACGGGCCGCGTTGTTGATTCCTCGTACGGGCATGAGCCGTTGAACTTTAACCTCAAACCAGAGCACGGTCCGCTGTATGAGGAGCTGCTCGGCAAGCGCGAAGGCACGCGGTTCTTGCAACTGAGCCAGGGTACCGAGCAGCGCCAGCAACCGGTCGTTCTCGTGTACGACGTGCTCCACACGCGGGCCTGGGGCGAGGTTCTCGACGCGGCAACCGAGAACGGCAGCCTGCCGCGAGTGACGCGCGCTGAGGATGGGCGCCCGAGCGTAGAGATCCCCGATGCGGATCCGCCGCTGCAGTTGCGCGTCGTCACGCTGATTAAGGGGCATGGGCCACAAGTGCAGGAAGGCGACTTGCTGACCGCGCACTACTCATCTGTGGCGTGGGAAGAAGAATCAGAGTTCGATTCCACATGGGGTGAGGATCGGCTCTCCCCGCCGGCGATCTCATTCGCCGGGCTGATCCCCGCGTGGCAAACGGGGCTCGCGGGGGCAACCGTGGGCTCCCAAATCATGATCATTGCCCCGCCCGCCGACGCGTTCGGTTCGGACACGGTGGTGTTCATCATCGACCTGCTCGCAACCACCACACCGGAAAGCAACTCCAATGACTAAAGCCATCCGAATCATCCCCTGCCTCGACCTCAACGGCGGTCGCGTTGTTAAAGGGATCCAGTTCGCGAACCTCCAAGACGCGGGCGACCCGATCGAGCTCGCGCTCAAGTACGTTGCCGAGGGCGCGTCAGAAATCACGTTCCTCGACGTCTCCGCGACGGTCGAGGGCCGCGCCACCACCCTCGACACGCTCACTGCTGTTGCCGGCGAGATCGATATCCCGATCACGGTCGGTGGCGGCGTTCGCTCGGCAGATGACGCCGCGAAACTCATCGAAGCCGGCGCCTCCAAGGTCTCGGTCAACAGTGCGGCAATCGCCCGGCCCGAGCTGCTTTCGGAGATCGCCTCGAAAGTAGGATCCCAGGCACTCACGCTCTCGATCGACGCGCGTCGAGGCAGCGGGGGAGCAACGAGCGGGTTTGAAGTAACAACCCACGGCGGCCAGCGCGGTGTCGACCTCGACGCCGTCGACTGGGCGCGCCAAGCGCAGGAGCTGGGCACGGGTGAAATCCTGCTCAACTCCATTGACGCCGACGGCACAAAGGACGGGTTCGACCTAGAGATGCTGCGCGCCGTGCGCGAGGCCGTCACGTGTGACCTCATTGCCTCGGGAGGGGCAGGCACAGTGGCCGATTTCACGAAAGCAGCCGAGGCGGGCGCCGATGCAGTGCTTGCCGCCTCGGTATTCCACTTTGGGATAGTGCGCATCAGCGATGTGAAGGAGGCGCTGCGGGAAGCAGGCTGCGCGGTGGTGTGAAAGACTAGTCCGCGTGAATGACCCTGTGGCTGCCGAACTCAATCCCCCAAATCGGCCCTACGCCCTCCCCGGTGGTGCACTCAAACGATCGCTGCTGCTGCTTGGCAGGGGCCTTCGCGAACAGGGGCGCACCGCCGTAATCGCGATCCTCGCATCCAGCGCCTACGGCCTCGGGGTCGTCGCCTCGGGCTGGGGCCTTGGCCAGATCATCGACCGCGTCGTCGTGCCTGCCATCCAAGACGGCGGCGTCCCGACGCGCACGATCTGGTGGGCCGGCCTCATCCTCATTGCCATTGGCACGTGGACCGCGATCGGTGTTGCCATTCGCCGCATCTACGCCGGAATGACCTCACTCGGCGTGCAAGCAGGGCACCGCAAGGTCGTCACCCGCCAATACCTGCGCCTACCGATGTCGTGGCACCGCCGCCACCCCACGGGGCAGCTGCTGTCGAACGCGCACGCCGATGCCGAAGCAGCGACCGATGTGTTCAACCCCGTGCCATTCGCCCTCGGGGTCATGGTCATGATCATCGGCGCATCCATCGCGATGCTCAGCGCCGACCTCGTGGTCGGGCTCATCGGTGTGAGCGTGCTCCCTCTCATTTTCATCATCAACGGCTACTACCGCAGGCGCATGAGCCCCGCCGTCACCCGCGTCCAGGCCGACCGCGCCCGCGTCGCCGACGTCGCCCACGAATCGTTTGAGGCCGCGACCATCGTCAAGAGCCTCGGCATCGAAGCACTCGAATCAGAGCGCTTCGCCCGCGCCAACGACGACCTGCGCGCCGCCAACGTCCACGTGGGAAAAATCCGCTCGATCTTCGACCCGATCATGGACGTCCTGCCGAACCTCGCAACGCTCGCCGTGCTCACCGTCGGCGCCTTCCGCGCCCGAGCCGGCCTCGTTGAGGTCGGGGACATCGTCACCGCCGCGTACCTCCTGACCGTCATGGCCTTCCCCGTGCGTGCAATCGGCTTCGTGCTCGGCGATCTACCGCGCGCGCTCGTCGGCCACGAACGCATCTCCCGCGTCGCCGATGCCCGGGGCTACCTCGTCCACGGCACGCAGGCAGTGCCGGCCTCCGAGGGACTCGCGATCGAAGTGAAAGATCTCGGCCTCGATGTTCAAGACCACTCCGGCGGCCCGATCTACACCCTCCTCGACGGCGTCAACTTCACCGTTCCAGCCGGGGCGACCGTCGCAGTGGTCGGCTCCACCGGCTCCGGTAAGTCCACGCTTATGGACGTCGTCGCTCGCCTCACCGATCCAACCCGCGGTCAGGTGCTCTACAACGGCGTCGACGTGAAAGACATTTCCGAGGCGGACCGCACCGGCGCGGTGGCGTACGTCGCCCAGTCGAGTTTCATCTTCGAAGACACCATCCGCGGCAACGTCGACCTCTCGGCCGAGGGGTCGATCAGCGATGAGGACGTGTGGCAGGCGCTGCGCGTGGCGCAGGCCGACAGGTTTGTCTCTGAGCTCTCAGATGGCATCAATACGGTCGTGGGGGAGCGCGGTGCGTCACTTTCTGGAGGACAACGCCAACGCATCGCTATTGCGAGAGCCCTCGTACGCCGTCCACGATTATTGATTCTTGACGACGCCACATCGGCTGTCGACCCGGTCGTTGAGCAGCAAATCCTCACCGGCTTGCGCGAGCTCACCGGCGGGGCGACGGTAATCGTCGTTGCGTACCGCACCTCGACGATTGTGCTCGCCGACTGGATCATTCACATCGAGGACGGACGCGTCGTTGACACGGGCACGCATGAGGAACTCCTTGCACGCGACGAGGGGTATGCGGACATCGTGACGGCATACGCCGAGGACCGAGCACTGAGGGAGGGCCGGGCATGAGCGCGTCTGAATCCGCGCGGATTGAAACAACCTCCACCCTCGGGGTCTTCTCCACGATCGCCGAAGGTGTGCGCCTGTCGCCCGCGATCAAGAAGGGCATTGGCGTGACGGCGCTCGTGGCCATGGTCGCAACCGTTGGGCGTCTCGTAGTGCCCACCACGGTGCAGCAAGTGACCGATAACGGACTGCTCGCCCCAGGCGGAGTCAACGTGACGGTCGTGTGGCAGACAGCGCTCGTTGCCCTCGTCATTCTTCTCCTCGCTTCGGTGGCCGCGGCGATTGCCAACATTCGCCTGTTCATTGCAACCGAAGCGGGCCTCGCTCAGCTTCGTGACAAGGCGTTCACGCACATTCACAACCTGTCGGTGCTCACGCAGAATACCGAGCGCCGAGGTGCGCTCGTCTCGCGGGTGACATCCGACGTCGATACAATCTCCCGGTTCGTGCAGTGGGGCGGGCTCATGCTCGTCATGTCGACGCTGCAGCTCCTTGGGGCAACGATCGCGATGGCGTATTACTCGTGGAAGCTCACGATCATCGTGTGGATCGTGTTCATCCCGATGTTCGTGCTCGCCCCGAAGGTGCAGAACGCGCTCAACCGGCGTTTCTCCGCCGTGCGGGTCAAGGCCGGGCTCATGCTCGCCGCGATCTCTGAGGCTGTGGTGGGCGCGCAGACCATCCGCTCCTATGGAGTTGGCGAGCGCACGCGGGACCGGATCGATGACTCGATCGACGACTACCGCACGACCGAGATCCGCGCGCAGATCCTCGCCTCGGTGTCGTTCTCAACCGGAACTCTCCTGACGGGGATCGCGCTCGGAGTCGCGGTGATCGCGGGAACCCTGTTTGGCGTGGACGACCAGATCACCGTCGGTGAGCTGCTCGCCTTCTTGTTCCTCCTGCAGATCTTCTCCGGCCCGGTTCAGACCGCGACGGAGGTGCTCAACGACCTGCAAAGCGCCGTGGCCGGGTGGCGCCGAGTCATCTCTGTGATCCACACGCCCGTTGACATCACCGAACCGGCCGAGCCGGCCGATCCCGGCCCGCGCGGGGCGGCGAGCGTGGAGTTTGAAGACATCCGCTACTCCTACCCAAGCGGGCCCGAGGTGCTGAAGGGAATATCGTTTAGCGTCCCGGCCGGTGCGAGCGGCGTCGGCGCACGAGTGGTCGGTCGGTGAGCGGC
>CAYVDF010000041.1:0-12689 GCA_964450475.1 uncultured Pseudactinotalea sp. | reverse complement strand
TACGCGGCATCGCCCTAGGATTCAGAAACTTCGACCACTACGTCCTGCGCTGCCTGATCCATTCAGGCCAACTCACCGACAAAATCAACGCACTCTAAAACCGGAAGAGCCGATATACTCCATCGCGGATGCCACTGTTGACCCAAAGGGACTGATGTCAAACTCTCGTGAACCCGTTGCGCCCCGGCTGTGGCTCACCGTCGCGATCCTCGGGCTCACGGGCCAACTCGCGTGGACCGTGGAGACCATGTACCTCAACGTGTTCGTCTACAACACGATCACCGATGATCCCAATGCGATCGCGTTACTCGTCTCCTCCTCCGCGATCGCCGCCACCCTCGCCACGATCGCGTTCGGGGCGCTTTCCGATAGAGTCGGCCGGCGCCGTCCGTTCATCGCAATCGGGTACGTGTTGTGGGGAGCGACGACGGCGCTGTTCGGGTTCATCCAACCCGCCCATGCCCCCGGGGCGGCGGCAACGGCGCAGGCGGTGGGAACGGCCGTCGTCCTCATCGTCATCGTGGACTGCGTGATGAGCACCTTCGGCGCGGGCGCCAACGATGCCGCGTTCAACGCGTGGGTCACTGACTCCACGGTGCCTGCCACGAGGGGCCGGGTCGACGCCGTGCTCGCCGTCATGCCCCTGCTGGCGATGCTCGTGATCTTCGCGGCACTCGACCCCCTCACCCAGGCCGGCCACTGGCGGCTGTTCTTCGGGATCATCGGAGCAGTCACAGCCCTCGTTGGAGTGGCCTCGTGGTTCTTCCTCAAGGAGCCCCGGGTACTGCGCCCGACAGGCAGTTACTTCTCTGCTGTGATCCACGGGCTTCGCCCCACCACGATGCGTGAGCATCCGCGCCTGTACGTCGTGCTGATCACCTACGCCGTCGTCGGTACGGCCACGCAGGTGTTCCTACCGTTCCTCATCATCTATCTGCAGCAGTATCTGCGCCTGGACACCTATCCGATCATCCTCGGGGTGACCCTCGTGGCTGCGAGCGCCTTCTCCATCGCGGGTGGGCGCCTCATCGACCGGCTTGGTGCCACCCGGGCGATCCTGCCCATGACGAGCGTGCTCATCACCGGGCTGGTGCTCGTTTACTTCGCCCGCACCTCCCTCTCCGTAATCCTTGCCGGCACGGTGATGATGAGTGGGTTCATGCTCGCGATCGCAGCTGTGAGCGCCACGGTGCGCAACCACACCCCGGTGGACCGGGTGGGGATGGTGCAGGGTCTGCGGATGATCGCAGCGGTGGCATTGCCGATGGCGATCGGGCCGTTCATCGGCGCCCGCCTTATCACCAGCTCGGGGCAATACTATGAGGATCTCGGGGTGCTGAAACTCATTCCCACCCCCTCGATCTTCCTCGGCGCGGCCCTCGTAGCAGCGCTCGCCGCATTACCGGTGTGGTGGCTCGGCAGGTTCCCCGCTCCCACCCCTATCGGAGAGGCACTGGATGCCTGAGACGCTCCCTTTTCCTGAGTACCCCCGCCCGCAACTGCGGCGCGAGGAGTGGCTCAACCTCAACGGCAGATGGCAATACGCGATCACCCCGCACCCCACGAACGGCGTGGATCCGCTCAGTCCCCGTTTTGTGGCACCACCCGTGGCTCCTCCCGCGTGGGACGGGGAGATCCTCGTTCCCTACTCCCCCGAAGCCACACTTTCTGGGGTGCAGCGCACCGTGCACCGATCCGAGTCGCTCTTCTACCGGCGCACTTTTGCCCTGCCCCGGCCTCTGGTCTCAGGAGAGCGGGTGCTCCTGCATTTCGGGGCGGTCGATCAGGCGTGCCGGGTCGCGGTGAACGGCCGCGAGCTCGGCGAGAACCTCGGGGGCTACCTGCCGTTCACGTTTGATATCACCGCCGCACTCGATGCTGGGGGCAGCGATCATGAGCTCCTCGTATCGGTGCGAGATGTGACCGATGAATCCTGGCTCACCCGCGGCAAGCAACGCAATAAGCGCGGCGGGATCTGGTACACACCGCAATCGGGGATCTGGCAGACCGTGTGGTTGGAGATCGTGCCAGAAACCTTCATCTCCTCCCTCACACTCACGCCCGATATCGACTCGGGAAGCCTCGCCGTCACCGTGCACACCGGGGGTAGCCCGTCTACTGAGCCGGCCGAAGTGGAGATCTTCGAAGGCGAGACCAGCGTGGGCAGGGCCACGCTCACCCCTGGGGAGTCCACCGCGGTATCAATCGATGCGCCGTTGCGGCTGTGGAGTCCAGCCGATCCGTTTCTCTATGACGTGCGTGTACGCCTCGGAGCTGATCGCGTGGAATCCTACGCCGGGATGCGCTCCACCGGCACGAACGGTACGCATCTGCTCCTCAACGGCGAACCGATCTTCCCGATCGGTCTGCTCGATCAGGGGTATTGGCCCGAGGGGTTGTATACCCCGCCAAGCGATGCCGCCCTGGAGTGGGATGTGCGTTTCGCTAAAGAGCGCGGCTTCACGATGCTCCGCAAACACATCAAGATCGAACCTTTGCGCTGGTACTACCACTGTGATCGGCTCGGGATGCTCGTGTGGCAGGACGCCGTAAATGGCGGGGAGGGCTATTCGCCCATGACCGTTACCGCGCCGGTGCTCGGCTGGCCCCACCGCAGCGACACAGGTGACCGGCGCGGGTTCGGCCGGGCGAACGCCGAGGGCCGGGCACACTTCGAGGCAGAGCTTCTCAACATGATTACCCATCTGCATAACAGTCCCTCGATCGTGCTGTGGGTCCCGTTCAACGAGGGGTGGGGCCAGTTCGATGCCGCCCGGATCGCCGAGGCCGTTCAGGCCCATGATCCGTCCCGGCCCGTGGATCATGCCAGCGGGTGGCACGATCAAGGAGCGGGTGATCTACAGTCCCTGCACGTGTACTTCCGCCGCTTCCGCGCCCCCCGCCCGGACCATCGGGTGCTCGCCCTCACCGAGTATGGCGGGTACTCATACGCCGTGCCCGGCCATGCGTGGGGATCGAAAAAATTCGGGTACCGGCGCTACCAGACCGCCGCGTCACTCACTTCCGCATACTCCCGCCTGCACCTTCAAGAACTGTTGCCGTTGATCTCACGTGGGCTCGGCGCGCTGGTGTACACCCAGCTCTCTGACGTCGAAGATGAGGACAACGGGCTCGTCACCTATGACCGCACCGTGGAGAAGATTCCTGCGGCAAATTTGCGGGCAATCAACAGGGCACTTCAGGCGGCGTTCTCGGCTGTTATCGCCGCAGGTGGGAAAGCAGGATCCCAATAGGAATACTCACGATGAGCACCACGAGCAGAGTGAGGAACAACCAGCGAAGGGCCGCATGACCCTTACCGCGGTATACGCCTGCTCCAACCGACCAGAGGGTCACCATCAACAGGACGCCACCCACCTCAACGAACCCCGCGGGGGAAATCAGGGTCCCGGCGAGCACCAGTACGTTGCCCACCACCCATATCCCGAGTTCACTCCAGAGTCTGTTATTGCTCGGCGTCGAGGCAGAGAGTAGCCCGCGCCCGATCGCCAGCCCGGCGGTGCCCACACCACCAACGAGCACGAGGTAGGCTGCGGCCCAACTGGCGGCCTGGGTGGCGGCGTGGGCTGTGACAGCAAAGAGTATCCCTCCCGCGATCACGCTCACCAGTGAACCGCTGCAGGTTTGGTGCCGCATTCTTTTTTGTTGAGAGGATGTCATCATGCCTAAGAAGTACGATTCCGCTCTGCGTGCGCGAGCGGTGCGATTGGTCCAGGATCACCACGAGGAGTATCCCTCGATGACGGCCGCGGTCAAAGCGGTCGCGAAGCAAGTTGGGGTGGGCCCGTGAGACCCTTCGTAAATGGGTGCGCCAAGCACAAGTCGATGCCGGGGCCCGGCAGGGCACCACGAGTGAGGAGCTCGAGCAGATTAAGAAGCACTAGGTGCGAGAACCGTCGGTTACGCGAAGACGTGGCCATCAGATGAGCTGCGACAACTTTCTTTCCCGGGGCGAACTCAGGCCCCCGCAACCGATGATCGCCCGCTTCATCGACGATATGCGCGCAAGGGTATGCGGCCCGAGTCGATCTGCCGGCGTCCACCCGGGAAGGGCCTCCAGATCGCTCCCGCGTTACTACTGGGCCTGGAAGCAGAAGGACAAGCCCGTGGCTGACCGCGTGATCAGTGATGCGCAGGTGGTGGACGCGGTCCGCGAAGCGGCCTGGGTCGAGGTGGTTGACGCAGGCGGTCACGTGCGTCGTAAACTCACCCCAGAGGGCCTGTACGGGCGGCGCAAGATGACCCACCTCATCCGCCGCACCGCGATCCCTGATGCCTCCTGGGGCGCAGTAGAACGTGCCATGCGCCTCCTCGGGCTCCAAGGCGTGACTCGGGCTAAGAAGGTTCGCACCACGGTCCAGGATGACGCTGGTACGCGTGCTGGGGACCTGCTCGATCACGTCTATCCGCTACACCCAGCGCCTGAAACTGGAGGGAATCGCTCCCTCGATCGGGTCGGTCGGCGACGCGTTCGACAACGCCCTGATGGAGTCGATAAACGGGCTCTACAAGACCGAGTGTATCCGCACCACAGTCTTCCATTCTGGGCCGTACAAGACGGTCTCAGATGTGGAATTCGCCACCGCGGGATGGGTCGATTGGTACAACAATCGTCGCTACCACGGTAGCCTCGGGATGGTTTCACCAACTGAATTTGAAGCCGCCCACTACGCAGCCCAGAACCTTGAGCTGCAACCAGTATAAGAGCGGCACAGAACCTGCGGCGGTTCAATGCGCGACGAGGGGCTGCTGCTGCCGGCGGAGTACCAGAAGCAGCGCCGGGAACTGGCTAAGGACCGCCGGGCGGCGTTCGCGAAGAACCCCACCACCCCGAACCAGGTGTGGCAGCTCGACTTCTGGCGAGTTCGAGACCACCCAGGGCGGCATCTGGCGCATCGCCGGGTGCAGGGACTGGTACTCAAAGTACGAGTACCCTTTCCATATCTCGCCCACGGGGAAGCAGCATGATGCGATCGCTGCTGTGGAGCTTGCTCTGGCGGAGTACGAGGCGATCTTCGGCCACCCCTTGCGGGACCTGTGCGAGATCGACGAGGAGACCGGGGAACTGCTACCCGTGGTCACCATCGTCACCGATAACGGCGGGCCGTTCCGGTCGCTGAACTTCCAGATCTTCATCGCCTCCCATCCCGAACTGCGCCACGTGCGTACGAGGAAGAACTCACCGGGTCAGAACGGATCACGCGAACGAGGATTCGGGACGTTGAAGTACGAACGGCTCTTCCTCGATGACATCCCCGACGCCCTGACGTTGTCTGAACGTGCCGAGGACTACCGGATTGAGTACAACGACACCCGACCCCACGAGGCGATCTCGTGGAACCGGCCCGCAGAGGTGCACCTGGGGTTGGCCGACCCCACCATCCCCAACTTCGAAATCAAAGAAAACCTGCCAACTACTTGACGCGGGACACGAGCATGAGCACCGCTCTCAGCACTGCTCCCACCCAGGACGGTGATCGCCCGTGGAGAGCGCTTTCGCGGAGCGGGGCACCGTTGGTGCTCAGTTTGCCGAACATCTTGGGCGCTTCCCCTGCACGGGAGAGGGAGAACAACATGCGGGTAGAGATGTGCAGCTGGCTGTTCATTGCCGAGAGCGCCGCGATAATGACGACGGAGTTGAGGAGAACCTGCGAACGGGATACCAATCACCTGCATGACGGCGACGAACGGGCTCCCGCCCTCGCGGATCGCACTCATGGGGACGACGAGCGCGAGGGTGGAGAAGCAGAGCACCACGAGGAGCAGGATCAGGTCTTGAACACCTGCTTCACTCCGGATTTCGGCTCCTGGGCCTCCCCGGCTGCGACCGCGATCATCTCGATGCTCAGGTCAGAGAAGATCGCGACGATGACGGCGAACCACATCCCACTGATCCCGATTGGCATGAACCTACCGTCGGCGGTTCAGTTGCGCACACCGTACCCAGAGGTGCCGGAACCGAAGACGAGCCAGCCGCCCACCACGATGACGAACGCGACGATCGCGAACACCTTGACCGAGGAGAGCCAGTACCCCAGCATGCCGGAGCTCTTGACGTTCATGGCGTTCACGCCGATGAGGATCGCGGAGAATCCGATCACCCACACCCATGGCGGGATGCCCGGGAACCACAGCGAGCACGATGCACAGCCAGCACTGTAGCGCACGAGGAAACCTGCGAGCGGGTGCACATAGTGCTCGGCGTAGGCCCCCAAAGAACCTGAGGTCAAGTGCTTGACGGCCATCGCCGCGAGTACCGCCCCCACCGATCATGCAGCTCAGGACCACGCTCGGTTCGGCGAAGCCGATCGTGAACTTGCTCCCGAGGCCGACCCGTCTCGCGGGACTGGATATCCTTGAAGTCGGGGATGATGGCTGCGTAGACCAGCAAGGCGCGGAGTCCGCCCACCGGGTTCGTGCCCTCGTTCAGGCCGGACACACACCCGGCAAATTCATCATCGAACCGTGAGGGGTGCGCACATTTGAACACCATCGCCACTACAGAACGCAACAGATACACTCGAGACAGATGAACAGTAGCGAAGAGCACTGCAGCAATCGTCACCGTCGTGTGCAGCAATACGTGCGACAAGAAACTCGACACCATCGCGGCCTCATCCGCTTCATGCAGGTCTCGCTCAGCGTGATCTCGATCGCCCCACTCTGTGCGAGTGCCTATGGGCTGGTCACGAGCGACCTTGATTTCGTCAGTGGCATCGGCGCGATGTCGCTGCTCACGCTCGGCGTCATCACCCCCATGCTGGCACTACCCCTGCTCGTCTTTCATGACCGGGCCAATGATCGTTGGTTGTGGACAGCGCTCATCGTCGGTGGCGCTCTCGCCGCCCTCGCGCCGATCGCCGTGCTGGTGGCCGGCGGGGACTGGAGCACGCAGGTGTGGTTCGCTGGCCGCTGGGGGAGCGGCACCACCATTACACTCAAGGGTTATCTGTGGCTCGCCGGCGCGCCGGCCGCACTCATGACTGTTGGTGGAACCGTCGGGCTTGTGGCGTCAGTTCGTCATCCTTAAGTGAAAAAGTGAACCGGCCGCCCGAACTCATCAACGACAGCGACGTGGTGGGTGTCCTTATGAGTATCCGATTCCGGCAACAAACACCAAACCCTGTGCTGCCTCTTCTCCATCAGCGTGAATTCGTAAAACCTGATCCATGACGCCACGTTCCTCACTCAACTTTGAGTAATGATGTCGTGGTCGGAACATGGATCAGACAGCACAGAGATGAGACTGATTCGCACCCGAGCGAACGATGACTGCGGTGCCGGTATCCCCCGGTATCCCCGTTCTGGCCGGTATCCCGTGACTGACCTGCTTCCACGGGGGTCCGCAAACGAAAACAGCCCCACCAATCCTGGTGAGGCTGTCTCGCGTTCCGCTGTCTCAACTAGCGAAGCGCGCCTGGAGGGACTCGAACCCCCAACCTCCTGATCCGTAGTCAGGTGCTCTATCCATTAAGCTACAGGCGCTGGTTGAACCGCAATTGAGCTTACCTGCGATCCGCCAGAACTCCAAACTGTTGACGGCCAATCGGATCATGGTGCTGGTCACATGCGAAGGTTGCACGTGAAACCTTTCTGCCTCCTCCTGCAGGATGAGTTCTAGGTCAGCATCTGGTTGTGGTGGCCCACGCGCGGGTGAGCCGCTGCGCTGATGCGCAGAACGTAAGCTGGCGGAAGGGTAGTGGTATGAACGTAATTCTCACAGCCCATCGCCTCACAAAAATCTATCCAGGGGGCGTCGGCACCCAGGCACTGGTCGGAGTCGACCTCACGATCACTTCAGGAGAGTCCCTCGCGATAATGGGTCCATCAGGTTCCGGCAAGACCACCCTGCTCCACACGCTCGCTGGCATCACTGCACCAACCTCCGGAACGGTGGCGTGGCACGGACGGCACGTGTGGGAGATGTCCGACGCCGAGCGAACGCTACTTCGACGGACTGATTTCGGGTTCGTGTTCCAATCTGGGCAGCTCCTGCCTGAGCTCCCCGCTGATGAGAACGTTGCACTACCGCTGATGCTGGCAGGCGCCTCCCGCAAGGAGGCCACCGAGATGGCCCGGCGATGGCTCGCCTATCTGGGCTTACACGGCATGGAGAACCGGCGCCCCGGTGAGCTCTCCGGCGGTCAAGCGCAGCGCGTGGCGATCGCGCGGGCGCTGGTGATCTCCCCAGGGATCATCTTTGCCGACGAACCCACCGGCGCACTTGACCAACAGACCGGTTCTGAGGTGCTCGACGTCCTCACCCAGGCGACGGCAGCAACCGGAGCGGCGCTCGTCGTCGTGACTCATGATCCAGAAGTAGCGGCGAAGTGCAGTCGGGTAGTGCACATGCGGGATGGCCTCATCGTCGACGCAACCGTGAAGCAGGCCGCGGCAGTTAGGAAGGTGCAGTAATGACCACGTTGAATCTGTGGAATCTCCTGCGAAAACGAAGTGCCGGCCGGAGTGACCCGCAACGTTTGACTGGGATCCTCGCCATCATCGCTTTCGCCGTCACCACCGCAATCAGTCTGGTGGTGTTAGGGGGATGGCGGGCTTTCAGCGTGCGCGCCGTCGGAGCGATGGGAGATGCGGACGTGTATCCCGCGTTCGCCGCCATCGCCAGCGTCTTGCTCCTCATCCCGCTTTACGGCCTCGGCGCAGCGGCAGCCCGCCTCGCAATGGCCCGTCGGGATGAACGGCTGGCTGCGCTACGCCTCGCCGGCGCTACGACGCGCCAGGTGTATACCTTGACGCTGCTGGATGCCGCGAGCCAAGCGCTCATCGGTGCCGTGATCGGAGCGGTGACCTACTTTGGGCTCATCCCCATCGTGCAGCTTGTCGTCTTTCAAGGCCGACCCTTCGGCTTTGGTGAACTCGTGGTGCCCCCGTGGGTGTTCCCGGTGGCTGTGATAGGTGTTGTCGCGATCGCCCTGGTGTCGGCGGCCTCGAGTTTGCGCAAGGTGGTGATCAGCCCCCTGGGGGTGGCACGGCGGGTCACGCCAGCACGGCTTCACTGGTCTCGGGTCATCCCGCTGGCGGTGGCGGCGATCGGCTTCGCCGTGGCCATGAAGAGCGGCAATGCTGGTTTCGTAGTTTTGCTGATCTTCCTCGGTGGTGGGCTCGCGGTACTCAACCTTATTGGCCCGTTGGTGATCATGGTGCTTGGCAGGATGTGGGCAGCGCGCGCCCGCACGCCAGAGGCGCTGATCGCGGCCCGCCGGCTGATAGACAATCCGAAGAACGCCTGGCGCACTGTGGGTGGGGTCGGTTTGGCGACGTTCATCGCCGGGCTAACTGCCACGGTGGCGGCCTTCTCCACTCCGGATGACCCGGACCCATTTCTTGCCGACATGGCCCGCGGCGGCCTCCTCACCTTGGTGATCACCGCGGTGGTGGCCGCCGTGTCAACCGGGGTCCTCCAGGCGGGGCGGGTCATCGACCAACGCAGCGAGTACCGGGCGATGAACCTCGCAGGGATGGATATGAAGCGGATGAATAAAGCACGAAATAAGGAGACCCAGGTGCCGCTCCTGGGGGCCATCGCTCTCGGCAGTAGCGTGATGGTCTTATTCGTGATCCCCGTCTTCTCCGCCTCGATCTTTGCCGTTCCCGCAGTGCTCTGGCAGTATGCCCTGTCGATCGTCATCGCGGCGCTGCTCGTGATCGCCGGCGCGGCGGCGTCGGGGATCGTGCTCAAGACGGTCGTCGCTACCGATTGAAACCTCGGACGCCGATGCAGCATCCTTCGGATACGTAATCCTCGTGCCCTGCACGTGGGCAAACGAGGTAAGGGTGTGTGGTTTAGCGTTCGTTGCGGAAAAGATGTCCATCACCTGCGCCCCGCGCACGAGCAGGGCATCACCGATGAGGGAGCGGTGGCAGCGCCACGGCACGGCTTCGGCACACATGATCACCAGGTCGTCGTTGTGGCCTCGCTCCAGCAGGTCAGCCACCGCATCGTTGAACTCGTCGGTGAGCATGTGATCGGCGTACCCCTGAAAGGAGGTATTACGCCAGGCGCCGTTGGGGCTGTCCTGGCGCCGGTGTCGCAAGCCACCGAGCGCTTTTACATGCCGGTAGGTGATGCCCCGGGCCCGCAAATTACCAGCGAGCTCATGCTTCCAGAATTGCGGATTTCGCCGCGACTTGGGAATAGTTCGCACATCAACGAGTCGCCCAATCCCGTGCGCCTGAAGGATCTCAATGAACTCATCGGTGGGGTGGGTGGAGTGCCCGATGGTGTAGATAGTTGGTGTGCCCATACTCCACCGTACTCCTCTACACGTGAAGGGCACCCTCGCCGTCATGACGCGCGCCAAGACGCTGGGCGACCCCAGCGCAGATCATCAACTGGAGCTGGTGGAAGATGATCAGCGGCACCACGATGGGGCCCACGACTGCGGGGGCAAACAACACGTTTGCCATGGGTAGGCCCGTGGCCATCGATTTTTTCGACCCGCACATCAGCAACGCGATGCGATCGTGATATCCCAGCTGAAGCAGCTTCCCGCCCCACCATGTGGCCGCGAGCATGATGACCACTAGCACGATAGAAATTATTCCGACGGCGATGAGCATCCAGGTGGAGACACTCGCCCACACGCCCGCCTGAGTGGCAGCCACCACCGAGAAGAACACCACCGAGAGGATCGTTCCCTTATCCCAAAGGTTCGTCAGCCGCTTTCGGGTGCGCACCCACTGGCCGATCCACGGTTGAGCAACCTGCCCAACGAGGAACGGCAGGAGCAACAGAAGGAGAATGTCGCGGATGCTGGTCCACCCCATCGACCCAGCTGTGCCCATGAGCCAGAGCACGAGCAGGGGAGTCGCGATCATTCCGATGAGGTTGGAGATCGTTGCTGCGGTGATCGCCCCGGCAATATTCCCGCGCGCGACAGAGACAAAAGCTACGGAGGACTGCACGGTCGACGGCAGGATCGATACATACACCAGCCCGGCCGCTAGCGTCGGCCCGAGGAACCCCACGGAGAGGTACTGCGTCAAAAGTCCGAGGAGGGGAAAGAGCAGAAACGTTGCTGCGATCACGGCGCCTTGCAAACGGAGGTTCTTCATCCCATCGAGAACCTCCCGAGTCGAAAGCCGTGCCCCATATAAAAGGAACAGCACGAAGATTCCCGCGTTGGAAGCCCAGCGAATCCACGGTAAAGCCGCGCCCGGGATCGGCAGCACGAGCCCAAGAACCATCATGAGGATGATTCCGACCATGAACGGGTCCGCGACTCGTTTGAGGATGCTCACCGCAGGGATCCTACCAGAGGGGTCTCTCCTGCCCTGGGGCGCGCTAGGCCACGACTCGTCCGGCTTTGAGCTCCCGCAACCAGTAACTCACTTCAGCGGCGATCGCCTCGGCGAGATCCCCGGGAGAGTCATCGTCAAACTCGGCCACGATGTGGCGAACCACCCCGGCTCGCCACATGTCAAGGGAGGACACCTGCTGCTGCACGGCCAGATCTGGCGCGGCATCGGCGTTGCCAAACATGATTGCGCTGGCTCCCTCAGGGGGTAACGGGGAGAGCCAGCTGTGGAGGGCGGCGATAGTGACGTCGGCAGGCATGAGAGCGAGTGCACCACCGCCGGTGCCTGGGCCGAGCAGGACGGAGACGGTGGGCACGGTCATCTTCGACATGGTGGCGATGCAACGGGCGATCTCACCGGCCATGGCCCCTTCCTCCGCGGCCACCGAGAGTTCCGCGCCGGGAGTGTCGATGATCGTGACGAGGGGCAAGCTCAGCTCTTCAGCGAGCTTCATCCCTCGCCGGGCCTCACGCAGCGCCGCCGGGCCCATCGGGTTCTGGGGGGTTTGAGCAAGCGGATCTTGCCCCACCACCACACACGGCACCCCATCGAGGCGGGCGAGCGACACCATGATGGCAGTGTCGCGTTCCCCTTCGCCCGTGCCCTGGAGCCGCAGCGTCGTGTCGCTAGCGAGTCGCAGAATATCTCGCACCCCGGCCCGCTTCCCGAGACGCGTGAGTTCAATACTGCGCCACACGTCGTGGTCGACCGTATCGAGATCCACCTTGGGGCGCCGCTGGAGGCGGGGTGATTCCATCGGATCGGTGAACAGCTTCAGCGCATCGGCGAAGATCCCGGGCAGGCGGCGCTGGGTGACCACCGCGTCAATGATGCCGTGGCGCACAAGGTTCTCCCCAGTCTGGATTCCCTCGGGGGAAGGGCTCTCCGTGCACCACCTCGTAGACCTTCGGCCCAAGGAACCCGATCAGCGCGTTGGGTTCGGCCACGGTGAGGTGCCCAAGCGACCCCCACGACGCAAACACCCCGCCGGTGGTGGGGTGGCGAAGGTGCACTAGGTAGGGCAGGCCTGCCGCCTTGTGGTCTCATCTCCGCAGTAGTGCCTGAAACGGAAGATTTTTCCGCCCGGCTGCTCACCGCCGTCGGGGCCTGCCTCGGGCAGGTGGCCGACCTGCCCGCCGGCGAGCGGCTCGCGGCCCGGGCGGCACGCTACCGCGAAATCTCCTAACAACGACAAGCGGGGCAGCCGCACCCGAAAGTGCGACCACCCCGCTCGTGGGTTCAGCGACTACTGCGCTGCGTACTTCTGGCGCAGCGTGGCACCCAGATCGGCGTCAACGTTCGTCCAGTACTGGAAGAAGCGCTCGCGGATGTCGTCGATGGTGATCGCG
>CAYVDF010000040.1:0-13182 GCA_964450475.1 uncultured Pseudactinotalea sp. | reverse complement strand
GAGCAGGTCCCGAATCGGGCTCGCACCCATGCGCGTGATGAAGGTCAGGCGACCTTCCTCCCCGTCAGGGTTGAGACGATCCATTAGCGCAAGCGCGTCATCAGCGGTCGTCGTCGGCCCGAGCTTCACGCCGATCGGGTTACGCACCTTGGAGAAGAACTCAACGTGTGCCCCATCGAGTTGTCGCGTCCGCTCCCCGATCCACAGAAAGTGCGCGGAGCACGCGTAGGGGTCACCGGTACGGGAGTCGAAACGCGTGAGCGGGTATTCGTAGTCAAGGAGGAGCCCCTCGTGGGAGGAGTAGAACTCGACGGTCTTCAGGGCGTCGAAGTCGGCGCCGGCTGCTTCCATGAACTTGATAGCGCGGTCGATTTCCGCCGAGAGGTCGTCGTAGCGTGAGTATGAACGGTTGAGAACGAAGCCTCGGTTCCATTCCTGCACGAGGCGTAGATCAGCAAAACCACCAGTAGTGAACGCGCGAATGAGGTTGAGGGTGCTCGCGGAGTGGCGGTATGCCTCGAGCAGGCGCTGCGGATCCGGGGTGCGCGCCTCTGCCGTGAAGTCGTGGCCGTTCACGATATCTCCGCGGTACGCGGGCAGAGTGACGCCGTCACGCACCTCGACGTCGGAAGAACGCGGCTTCGCGTACTGCCCGGCCATGCGCCCCATTTTGATGATCGGCATCGATGCACCATACGTGAGCACTACGGCCATCTGCAGAATCGTCTTGATCTTGTCACGGATCTTGTCTGCGGTGATCTCCGTGAACGTCTCAGCGCAGTCGCCGCCCTGGAGAACGAACGCTTCCCCGCGGCCAGCAGCTGCCATGCGGCGCCGGAGACGATCGGCCTCACCAGCGAACACTAGGGGTGGCTGAGCCGCGAGCTCGGCGGTTACTCGCTCGAGCTCACTTCGGTCGGGCCACTGTGGCTGTTGGTGGGCAACCAGATCGCGCCATGACTGCAAATTTTCTACGTCTTCGGGGGAAATGTCTACGCTCACGCTCTATAGGATACGGCGGAACACGTAGTGTCACGAAATCGTCCGCGTACCTGACGCCAGCGCAGTGCAACACTGCGCTGGCGACGGGGGTCACTCGTTCGCTGCTACGCGGGGCTGGCCGATTTCCTGAAGCAGGTCGGCGAACCACTCTTCGTTAACGTTGAACGCCTTGCCACCGGCGATGCGGGGGAATTCGATGACGCGCAGCTCTTCGCCGCGTTCCTCATCGTGCCCGACGACGCCGGCCTCGCCTGCCTTCGCCGCCTCAACGGCGAGATCAACCATCGTGGCGATGAGGTCGAGATCGCGCTGGGAGGCCTTGGCTGAGCGGGAGAAGTAACCCGACTTTTGAACCATGACCTTTTCCGCTCCGATCCGGTCGGCAAACTGCTTGGCGAACCACTCCCCGGGGTTGATCGTGTCGAGCTTGACGTGGCCAAACGGGTCGCGTTCGACTTCCTCACCGGCCGCTTCTAGTTCCGCAACGATCTCTGAAACGCCAGCGCCTTCGGAGAGGAAGATATTGACGTTGCCGTGCTCATCCATGATCTTCTTCAAACGTGCCGATTCCTCGGCAATGTCGATCTTGAGCTCCGGTAGGAACACGGCGTGGATGTCCCAACGAGCCTCAGTCAGGCCCAGCTCCTCGTTCCACTCCTGCTCTTTCAGCCACTTGCGGTAGTCGTCCGCGGCGGCAGCGGTGAGCCATCCGCAGTGTCGGCCCATGACCTCGTGGATGATGAGCATGCGGGGGTTCGAGCGGTGCTCCCCGATGATGTTCTGGGCAAAGATCGAGGCCTGCTCTGCTGCGGTGATCGCACCGAGTGACTGGCGGATCGGAATGATGTCGTTGTCGATCGTCTTTGGAAGGCCGACCACCGTGAGGTGGTGACCGATCTCTTCGAGATAGGCCGCGAGGTCTGCAGCGGTTGTGTTCGTGTCATCACCACCAATGGTGTGGAGGACGTCGACCCCGTCTTCTTTGAGGCGCTCCGCAGCATACTTCAGTGGGTCCACACCTTCGGGTACGAGACCGCGGGAGACAAGGTCCTTGACGTTCGTGAGCTTCACGCGACTGTTACCGATTGGGGAACCACCGAACTTGTGGAGCAGGTGAGCTTTGTCGCGCGCCTCCTTGCTGATCGTGATGTAGTTACCGCTGAGGAGACCATGGTAACCGTACTGGTAAGCGATGATTTCGACGTCTGGAAGCTGCTCGGTGTAGCGCTGAACGAGACCACCAACCGCAGAGGACAGGCACGGGGCGAAGCCACCCGCGGTGAGGAGGGCAACCTTAGAAATCTTTGGCGAGGTCAATATCTTTTCCACTTCTGAAAGGGGTTCGTACGATGCCATCAACTATCGTAGCGCCCACCCCACTCAGTTACGCTGGTGACATGGCACAGATTCCGCCGCCCGAAGATGACGCTAACGACAAGCGCCGGACCCCAGAGCTCTCTGAGAGTGAGGTCGACGAGGCGTTTTCCGAACTCGCTGCCCAGATCGAAGGCGAAGGCCTCGGTGGTCCACGTGACTACAGTCCCACGGAGGAGGACGATCGGTTCATCCCGCCAGACCCAGGGCCCGTAACTAGCACCGATGTGTTTCTCACACTCGGCTGGGGTTTACTCGCTGGAGGCCTCCTCGCCGTCCTCGCTTCTCTCATCTTCTGGCCCTCTGCGCCACGGATTTTCCACCTCGCCTGCGTTGGTGCCGCAATTGTTGGCGGTGCCATCTTGGTCTGGCGGATGCCGCACCATAAAGACGATGACGACGATCTGGGAGCCGTTGTATAACGTTTCCGCAGAGTTTCTCGCCGGAGAGAAAATTTCGCGGCACTCGCCTAGATAAAAACAGATACAGTGTTGGCTATCACATCACACAATTGTTGGAGTATTTGAGTGGACACTTCCTCAGCCCCTCTTCTTGTCACCACCCCCGACGAAATGTCGATCGGTGACATTCTCGCCGACCACGCCGCGGCAACCCCAGACCTCGTTCTTCTCGAGGAGAACCGCGGCGGTGTATGGCACAAGATCACTGCTGCAGAGCTGCACCAGACCGCTACGGACATCGCGAAAGGCCTGATCGCGGCTGGTATTGGCCCAGGTGACCGCGTCGGCATCATGTCCCGCACTCGCGTCGAATGGACGATGGCCGACTTCGGCATCTGGTACGCAGGCGCCGTCTCTGTTCCGGTTTACGAAACCTCTTCTGCTGACCAGAGCGCGTGGATCCTCGGGGATTCAAACGCTAAAGTCGTCATCGTAGAATCGGCCAAGCACGCCAAGGTTGTCCAGAAGGCTCGCGCGGAACTCCCCGACCTCCAGCACGTGTGGCAAATCGACGACGGCGGCATTGACGCGATCAAGGCGCTCGGGAAGGACGTCTCTGACGATGAGGCTCGCAAGCGCCGCGATGACCTCCGCCTCGATGACCTCGCGACCATTATCTACACCTCGGGCACCACCGGCCGTCCCAAGGGCGCCGAGCTCACCCACAGTAACTTCGTGGAGCTCAGCCGCAATACGATTGCAGCGCTCGGCGATTCGATTCTCGGTGACCACGCTCGCACACTGCTGTTCATGCCTCTCGCGCACGTGTTTGCTCGCTTTGTCGAGGTGCTCGTCGTTGCAGCAGGCCGCCCCATGGGCTTTACTGCCGACACCGCGACCCTCATGGACGACATCGCGACGTTTAAGCCGACGTTTATCCTCTCGGTACCGCGCGTGTTCGAGAAGGTCTACAACTCTTCTGAAGCTAAGGCTGCTGCCGGTGGCAAGGTGAAGATCTTCCGCTGGGCTGCTGCCCAAGCGGTTGCCTACTCTCGGGCACTTGATGAGCCCAACGGTCCGGGTCTTGGTTTGAAACTGAAGCACAAGCTCGCCCACGCCCTTGTCCTGAGCAAGATTAGCGACGCCCTTGGTGGCGCAGTCGAGTTCGCGATCTCTGGTGGCGCACCGCTTGGTGAGCGCCTTGGTCACTTCTTCCGTGGAGTAGGCGTCGAGGTGCTCGAAGGATACGGCCTCACCGAGACCACCGCTCCGGTCGTCGTGAACGTGCCGGCGAAGGTCAAGATCGGTACGGTTGGCCCGCCGCTGCCAGGTATCGAGCTCAAGATCGACACCGACATTGACCGCGACGAATCTGTTGGCACTGGCGGTGAGATTCTTACTAAGGGAATCGCTGTCTTCCGCGGATACCACAACAACCCCGAGGCAACCGCCGAGGCGTTGGACGATGGTTGGTTCCGCACCGGCGACCTAGGTGAGATCGACTCCGATGGCTACCTGAAGATCACTGGTCGCAAGAAGGAAATCATCGTCACCGCTGGTGGGAAGAACGTTGCCCCCTCGGTCATGGAAGACTCCCTTCGCGCGCACGCCCTCGTGAGCCAGTGCGTCGTGCTCGGTGACCAGCGTCCGTTCGTTGCCGCCCTCATCACGCTCGATGAGGAGATGCTCCCCGGTTGGCTCGCCGCTCGTGAACTTCCTGAGATGACCGTGGCGGAAGCAGCCAAGCACCCTCGCGTGCTCAGGGCGCTTCAGCGCGCAGTTGACCGCACGAATAAGAAGGTCTCCCGCGCTGAGTCGATCCGCCGCTTTGAGGTTCTCGATATCGACTTCACCATCGAGAACGACTACCTCACGCCGTCAATGAAGGTCAAGCGCGGCCGCGTACTAGAGGACTACGCCGACCTGATCGACGATCTGTATGAGCGCGCAGCAGAGGAGCGCTCCGCTCAAGGCAACAACGCATAGCGCAGGCGCATGAGTGAGTTACGGTGCGGGTGTGTCACACCCGCACCGTATTCTTTTTCTTGATGGATACTCGCCTGCGCCCGGACCCTCGCCTCGGCATCGAGCGCTTTGATGCCCGGGTCAGTGCCGGCATGCCCGTTCAAGACACACTTGACTCACTCGGCGAGCCGCTGTCGGAGGCGACGTTCGTCGTCGTCGACCTGGAAACTACGGGAACGTCTCCGATCAACGACAAGATCACGGAGATTGGCGCGGTGAAAGTACGCGGCGGGGAAGTCATCGGAGAGTTTGCCACGCTCGTCAATCCTCGGGTCGCCATCCCGCCGCAGATCACGGTGCTCACGGGCATTACGACGAGCATGGTGCTTGATGCTCCCACGATCGACAGCGTGCTCCCCTCGTTCGCTGAGTTCGCGGCCGGTTCGATCCTCGTTGCTCACAATGCTCGGTTTGATATCGGGTTCCTCCGGGCGGCCGCCAAAGCGCTGCATCTCAACTGGTCGCCGACGCCCCACATCGACACCCTCGCCCTCGCACGCCGTGTGGTAACTAAGGACGAGGTGCGAAACTTTAAACTCGCCTCGCTCGCGCGCCTGTTCCACGCAACGACCGTGCCAGATCACAGGGCGCTCAGCGATGCCCGCGCGACCGTCGATGTCTTGCACGGGCTGTTCAGCCGCCTCGGTACCCTTGGGGTCACCCACGTACCCGACCTCTACAGCGCCACGGATCCGGTACCACCGGCCCGTCGCAGAAAAGTTTCGCTCGCTGAGTCCCTGCCCACCGGTCCGGGGGTGTATTCCTTCATTGGACCGAGCAAGGAGGTCCTGTACGTCGGCACGGCTAAGAATCTGCGTCGACGTGTGCGGCAGTACTTTACTAGCGCCCCCGACCGGCGCCGCATTGGAGAGATGGTCGACCTTGCTCTGACGGTTGATGTCATCGAATGTCCCACAGCGCTCGAAGCCCAGGTGCGAGAACTCCGGCTGATCCAGGAGCATCAACCCGCGTACAACCAACGCTCGAAGCGACCCACTCGAGAGCCGTGGGTGCGCCTTACGGACGAGCCGCTTCCACGCCTGTCGATCGTACGGCAGGTACCATCAGGCGCGGTTGCCATCGGCCCGTTTAGTGGCGCCGCCGATGCACGTGCCGCCACCGAAGCGCTCGAAGACATTGGGATGCGAGGATGCACCCGGATCCTGCCCCTCCAGATTCGTACCGAAGCAAACGCATGCGCTCTTGCGGAGATGGGCCGGTGTGTCGCGCCGTGCGTCAGCGACTCAGGGATCGAGGCCTACACCGCGATCCTTGCGAAAGTACGCGCCGGATTTGCAACGGACACGCGTGAAATATTTTCCGAACTGCGGCAGCGAATGGACGCCCTCGCTCAGGACGCGCGTTACGAGCACGCCGCCGTGGCCCGCGATCGTATGCTCGCCCTTCTTCGCGGCATTCACACTCACCAGCGCCTCTCTCCGTGGTGGAACTCTCGCGAGACCGTCGCCGCTCGATGGAGCACCGACCGCTTCCCTGGGGGTGCGTGGGAAATTCTCATCAGCAAATATGGCCGTCTCGCGGCGACCGGCGTGTGTCCACCAACTCGCAACCCTCTCGCATTCGCAGGCGATCTCACCGAAGCATCGGCACACGTCGACGCACCCTCCCGGCTCGGCGGAGCAGCGACCCGGGAAGAAACGGCTCTCATTGCTAGGTGGATGGAAACTCCCGGCGTACGGTTGATTTCTCATGACGGCCCACCCATTGCCTGGCCGATCCACGGGGCGATGGCGCAATTGCATCGCTTACGCGAACTCGGCGTTGAAACGTGACCGAAGCTGGCCACGTTACCTGGTGGCTAGCCCGTAAGATTGGGGCAGTACACGAACGGAGATCTAATGCTCACCGCAATTGTCCTCATTCATGCTAATGCCGCCCTAATTCCTGAGGTGGCGCAACTCGTTGCGGAAATCGATGGGGTCAGCGAGGTGTACTCCGTCACCGGCAACGTTGACCTCATCGCGATGGTTCGCGTGCGCCAGCATGAGGATCTCGCAGGTGTCATTGCCGACCAGATAGGCAAGGTTAACGGTGTGAAGTCGACCCAGACCTATATTGCGTTCCAGGCGTACTCCAAGCACGACCTCGCGACTGCGTTTAACCTCGGGCTCGACTAGAACTAAGCCATCAGCGATGCGAACGTTCGACCCACCGGTCAAGAACGTCGCGAGCACGGCCTGAATCAATCGACTCCGCGGCGATATCAAAGGCCGCGCGGATCCGGGCCATGAGCCCATCCTCGGTTACCTCGATGAGGCTGCCATCAGCAACGATGGCAGCAGCGGCGTTGAGTAGCACCGAGTCTCGAATTGGCCCTGTCTGACCATCGAGAAGTGCTCGCGCAACATCGGCGTTGACCTGAGGTGAGCCTCCTCGAAGGTCAGCAATCGTTGCCGGAGGAAGACCAAGTTCCTGGACGAAGTCGACGACGTGATGCTTCACGACGCCCTCAGTCTGCTCGGTGACCTCCCAGATCTCTGCTGGCGAGGTCGTTGCAAGTTCATCTAGGCCGTCCTGGGAACGGAACACTAGGGTGCTGTTTCCACGGTCGGCAAACACCCCTGCAATGAGTGGCGCCATCCGCCGGTTGCCTACACCGATGGCACCCGCATGGGGCCGTGCTGGGTTGGTGATTGGTCCGAGCACGTTAAACGCTGTAGGAACCCCAAGACCGACTCGAGCTGCGGCAGCGTGCCGGAAGGCGGGGTGGAATTGTTGAGCAAATAGGAATGTGATCCCGACATCGGCGAGAAGTTCGCCCGCACTCACAGAATCGACATCCAACTTGATTCCAAGCGCCTCAAGCACATCCGCACTTCCCGATGCAGAACTCGCTGCGCGGTTCCCGTGCTTAGCCACAGGCAGGCCAGCGCCGGCGACAACAAGGGATGCCATCGTAGAGATGTTCACCGTGTGGTGGCGATCGCCCCCCGTTCCAACGATGTCAACGATGCGCAGCGGTGGGAGGGAGTCCGGAATCTGAACCTCGACGGCGTGCGCGACCATCTCATCGGCAAGGGCACGGAGTTCGCCGACAGTTTCACCCTTGGCAGCCAACGCGACGAGAAAGCCGGCCAGCGCGATGGGCGATGCCGCACCGCTCATGACCTCGTTCATCGCCCACCGGACCTGCTCAGGCGACAGATCGCGCCGAACGAGGAGATCGGTGATGAGATCTGGCCAGGCGACGTCCAGCGACTCCCCCGCTACGCCGTCGTTAGGTTGTGGACCCACAGTCACGAAAGAATCAATTACTAGGCGTCGTCGCCGCGCAGGAGGTCAGCAATTGCCTCTTGGAGCGCGATCGGGTCGAGCGGCATCGAAACGACTGACTCTGCTTCCGACCAGGACGCGAGCCACTTGTCTTGTTCGCGCGCAATAAGAAGGAGGACCGGTGGCGCTTCGAAGATCTCACTCTTGAGGGTGCGGGTCAGACCCATACCGCCATGCTTGCCGGATTCGCCGTCGAGGATCGCTAGGTCGAACTTTGTCTCTTCGGCGTAAGCAACAACGGCTTCGGGGGTAGCAACGTCGGTCCACTCGATCAGTGGTGTGTCGAAGGACGCGCGGCGACCGACGAGGTTACGCACCTCTTCACGGCGGGTCTTGTCGTCGCTGTAGAGCAGCACCTTGACAGTTTCAGTGCCCTGAAGTTCTCCAGTGGATGCGGTTTCAGTCATGACGTCCTTCATTTACGTAGCTCCGCCAATGCGGATGGTTAGCATCGAGGTACGCACTTTAGTTTAGTGGCTTTCGCACCGGGCGTCGTCCATGCGAGAGTGCCGCAGCGGAGATATCCCAGGCGCCCGTGTCGCTCTTGTATTTTTCGTCAGAAAAAATGTGAACTGATCGGTGTGAGTGTCAGAAACCCAGAGTTTTCCCATGGATTTCCATCATTTTTTACAAAAAACGCCCGCGCATGGCGCACGTCAACCAAATTTCAGGCCATAATGACAGAGTGTCGTCTGTAACTGGCGCTATGCGCAATCCCGTAACTGTGAATCGCCCAGACCTCACTAAGGTCGGGGTGATCGTTTGGCTTTCCAGTGAGCTTCTGTTCTTTGCTGGACTCTTCGCGATCTACTTCAGCCACCGCGCAGTAGCTGGTGCTGCCGTATTCAACGAGAGCCACGCGAAGCTCAACTTCTGGTTCTCCGTTGCCAACACAACTGTGCTTGTGTTGTCATCTGCGACGGTCCAGTTTGGAGTGTGGGCAGCTGAGAGGCTCCAGCCACGCCGTATGGGTCGGCTGTGGGAGGTGACAAAGTGGGGCATGAACGAGTGGTTCACCCTCACCTACCTCATGGGTGCCTTCTTCATCGGCGGTCAGATGTTTGAGTACGCCGAGATGGTTCAGCACGGTGTGAGCATGCAGAACTCCAGCTTCGGCTCTGCCTTCTACCTAGCAACTGGGTTCCACGGTCTGCACGTGCTTGGTGGCCTCTTTGCCTTCCTGCTCGTGCTCGGTCGCTCGTTTGCGACGAAGCGATTTGGAACTGCCGAGGCGACAAAGGCGATCGTTGTGTCGTACTACTGGCACTTCGTCGACATCGTTTGGGTGGGGATGTTCGGCATCATCTACATCTTGCCGTTCTTCTCCTAAACTAAAAAATAATTATTCAATCCGGATTTCAACTTTCAAGGACGACTGACTGTGACAGCTTTGGCTAAGAGCAGGCGACACCGGTTCGCGCCGGTTGTGCTCATGATGCTGGCTCTCCTCTTCGTTGGTATGGGTTACTCGGCGTTGACGCCAAGTAGCGCTCACGCCGAGGACGCTCTCGCCGGGGCGGACCCCGCCCAGGGACGAGCCCTCTTCGTCGCAAACTGCGCAACCTGCCACGGGCTCGAAGCTCAGGGCACCGATATTGCCCCCACCCTCGTTGGGGTAGGTGCCGCTTCGGTCCACTTCCAGGTGACCACTGGGCGCATGCCGATGGCGAATAACAGCCCGCAGGCTGAGATCAAGCCGCCGCAGCTCAACAACGCTCAGGCTCTTGACCTCGCCGCCTACATTGCCGAGCTTGGCCCTGGCCCGTCGATCCCCACAGACGAGATGGTTGATCCAGCCCTCGGGGATCCGGTCAACGGTCTTCTGCTCTTCCGCACGAACTGCGCCATGTGCCACAACGCAGTCGGTGCCGGTGGTGCTCTAACCCACGGCAAGCTCGCACCTCCGGTGCGCGACACTCTGCCGGTGCATATCTACGAAGCCATGCAGACTGGCCCCCAGGCCATGCCCGGCTTCAATGACGCAACGATGACCCCAGAAGAGAAGCGCGACATCATCGCCTACATCGACGCCGCTAACCAGACGAACCCGGGCGGAGTTTCGCTAGGTTCGATCGGCCCGGTCTCGGAGATGATCTGGGTGTTTTTGATTGGGATTGGCAGCCTTGTTGGTGCCGCAGTTTGGATCGGAGCGCGTTCCTCGTGACTAACGACATCAGTACCCAAGAAGAGCAAGCGTTAGAGGTAGATGTACCTGAACGCTTCGAGAACCCCGGCCTCGAACCCCACCGCCCGCGTATGGGCGACTCGGACCCCGCCGCCGCAAAGCGCTCGGAGCGCCAGGTCGTTCTCCTCTTCACCCTGTCGATCCTCGCGTCGATCGCCGGAATCGTTGGATTCTTCGCTTTCCCACTCGACGGGCAAGAAGTCTTCAACGTCCGCATGTCGACAATGTTGCTTGGCATCGGTCTTGGTGGTGGAACGCTCGGTATCGGTCTTGCTGCTGTCCACTGGGCCAAGACCCTCATGAACGACCACGAGGTCATCGAAGAGCGCGAACCGATGGAATCGGATGCCGCGACCAAGGCTGCCGCGCTTGATGAAATCCGCGCCGGTATCGCCGACTCGAACATCGCGCGCCGCCCGCTTATCAAGGGTGCGCTCGCCACGGCACTCGCACTCGTTCCCCTCACCTTCCTTGTTCCCCTTATCGGGAACCTCGGTGGCGACTGGGACGTCAACAAGTTCCGCCGCACCGCATGGCGCCCCGTCGAGGGTGGGAACCCGGAGAACTACTTCCAGGGCAAGTTCCGCTACATGGCGGTTGACCCCGCTGGCCGCAAGCTCAAGGCCTCGGACGTCACCCAGGGAACGATCGTTCACGTCCTTCCCGCCGGCCTTGGCGAGGAGAACGACGAGCACTTCATGAACGAGAAGGCAAAGGCCGCTGTCGTTCTGGTACGGGTTGCTCCTGAACTGATCAAACCGCTTCCAGGGCGCGAGAACTGGTCGTACGACGGGATTCTCGCCTACTCGAAGATCTGCACCCACGTTGGATGCCCGGTGGCACTTTACGAACGTACAACTCACCACCTCCTTTGCCCCTGCCACCAGTCCACGTTCGACGTGACTGAGCATGCAAAGGTCGTTTTCGGTCCGGCTAAGCGCGCTCTTCCGCAGCTTCCCATCGCCGTCGATGACGAGGGTTACCTCTACGCTACTGACGACTTTGATGAACCTGTTGGCCCGAGCTACTGGGAGCGCGAACGATGACAACTGACACCGTAAAACTTCCTAAGGCTGTCGAGCCGACGATCGACGTTCTCGATCAGCGCGTCGGCGCAGCCAAGATTATTAAGGGCCTCGCCCGTAAGATCTTCCCCGACCACTGGTCGTTCCTCCTCGGTGAGATCGCCCTGTACAGCTTCATCGTGCTCCTCCTCTCGGGAGTGTTCCTCACGATGTTCTTCGTGCCGTCCATGGGACACACCGTCTACCCCACCGATGCACTGCCGGTACAGCTCCAGGGAATGGAGATGTCCGAGGCGATGAAGTCCACGACCTACATGTCGTTCCATGTTCGCGGCGGGCTTCTCATGCGCCAAGTGCACCACTGGGCAGCGCTGCTGTTTATGCTCTCGATCGTTGTGCACATGCTCCGTGTGTTCTTCACTGGTGCCTTCCGCAAGCCGCGCGAACTCAACTACGTCGTCGGCTTCACCATGCTCGTGCTCGGGATGCTCGCTGGTCTCACCGGTTACTCCCTCCCCGACGACGTTCTCTCTGGCAACGGTCTGCGAATCCTTGAAGGAGTCGTTCGTTCGATTCCGTTCCTCGGCTCGCACATGAGCTACATGGTCTTCGGTGGAGAATTCCCGGGTAACGAAGTTATCCCCCGGATGTTCACCTTGCACATCCTGCTCATTCCAGGCCTCATTCTTGCGCTCGTGACGGTTCACCTGCTGCTCGTGTTCTGGAACAAGCACACCCAGTACCCCGGACCCGGCCGCACGAACAAGAACGTTGTGGGCTACCCCCTCTTCCCCGTCTACACGGCGAAGGCTGGCGGCTTCTTCTTCATCGTCACCGGTGTCCTCGTCCTCATGGGTGCATTCCTCAGCATCAACAACGTCTGGGCTTATGGTCCGTACGACCCGGGCTTGGTCTCCGCGGGTGCACAGCCTGACTGGTACATGCTGTTCCTTGAAGGAACGCTGCGCCTCATGCCAGGACAGACCGAGTGGGTTATCGGTGGATACACGCTCTCGATGAACATCCTCGTTCCTGGAGCGATCATCCCCGGGCTGCTCATCACCTTCTTCGGTGCATACCCGTTCATCGAACGCTATGTCACCAAGGACACCGGCGAACACCACATCCTTGACCGCCCCCGCAACGTGCCCGTGCGCACTGCACTCGGCGTTGCATTCCTCACCGCGTTCCTCGTGACGCTTGGGGCCGGCGCCAATGACTTGCTCGCAACGCACTTCCACCTGAGCCTCAACGGAATTACTCTGTGGTTCCGCGTGCTCTTCTTCGTCGCACCAGTCATCGCGTTCATTATCACCAAGCGTGTAGCGATCGCGCTGCAGCGCAAAGACCGCGAACTCGTGCTGTACGGTCACGAGACCGGCTATATCCGCCGCACTCCGCAGGGCGCGTACTACGAAGTTCACAAACCCCTCGACGAGTACGAGCGGTGGATCCTAGTCTCGCAGGAACACAACCGTCCGCTCGAAATTGAGCCCGCGACCGACGCCAATGGCGTTGCGCGGCCGGGATACAAGAAGGACGTGCGTCGCCAAAAGCTCTCGCGCTTCTTCTTCGAAGACCGGGTCGAGCCCGTTACCCCAGCAGAGCTTGCCGCCGCGCAGGCCGCACTAGATGCGGAAGTGGCAACCCTCGAGGGCAAGCCGCTCGACCAAATCACAAACTAGATGCAAGACAGGTCCGTCTATCACGTATGGTGGTAGACGGACCTGTTTCTATTCTGGCCCATTAATGAAACCTAACGATGGAGAGATAATGGCTAAGTACACCCTTCCCGAGCTTCCCTACGACTACGGTGCACTCGACCCGCACATCTCGGGCAAGATCATGGAGCTCCACCACGACAAACACCACAAGA
>CAYVDF010000039.1:0-13227 GCA_964450475.1 uncultured Pseudactinotalea sp. | reverse complement strand
TTCGTGAACACGTTCTTACATTCGAAGCGGTAGGCGTCGAACTTGTAGATCGAGTTGAACATGAACGCACCAAGGATTGGTACGCCCGAGGTGATGAGCCCGAGGTAGGCACCCATATCTGCAAGGAGGCGAACATCGAGGCCCGTGACCTTGCCGTCCTTCGTTGCGCCGATGCGGATCTTTTGAACCTGGTCGCGGCCGTGGTGGGCGCCCTGGAGGGATTCGCTGCGAGTCTCGGTGTACTTCGCTGGTTTGCCGAGGCGTTGGGCCACGAGCAGCGTGATGACCTCTTCCGGGGTTACCGCGAGCTTGCCGCCGAACCCGCCACCAACGTCGGGGGCAATGACGCGCAGCTTGCTTTCGGGAATCCCGAGGGTGAGCGCGAGCATCACCCGCAGCACGTGGGGGATTTGGGTGGCCGACCACATCGTGATCTGGTCACCCGTGGGGTCAACGAGCATCGAGCGAGGTTCCATGAACGCAGGGATGAGCCGCTGCTGATAGAAGGTCCGCTCGACGACAACATCGGAGTTGGCGAGAGCCTCCTCGACGTCAGAACCCGTGCCCGCCTCACCCGAGTCAAACACCCACGTGGCCGAAATATTCGTGCCGAGGTCGGGGTGAACGAGGACCGCATCGGTGGCCGCCTCTTCAAGGTCGAGCACAACGGGTAAATCCTCGTACTCCACCTCAACGAGTTCCTGAGCGTCGCGTGCCTGGGCTCGCGTGCGAGCAGCAACCACGGCAACGATGTCGCCGGCAAAAGAGACCTTCTCCGTCACGATCGCTGGGTTCGGCGGCGCCTTCTGATCTGGGGTGACCGGCCATGCGTTCGGCAGGCTGCCTTGCGCGTCGGCGAAATCCTCACCCGTGTACACGGCGAACACGCCGGGAGCAGCTTTCGCGGCCGTCGTGTCAATCGAGACGACCTTCGCGTGCGCCACGGGACTACGCACCATCGCAAGGTGCACCATGCCCGGTGCGGAGAGGTTGTCGGTGTAGCGGGAACGCCCAGTAATCAGGCGCGCGTCTTCCTTACGCTTACGCGCCCGACCAATCTCGCGTTCGGTTACGTCGGCAGTCATCTAAATCCCCTCCTCGGCGGCCTGCGCCACAGCGGCCACAATGTTTTGATAGCCGGTGCAACGGCACAGGTTGCCCGAGAGCCCCGCGCGGATCTCCTCTTCCGTGGGGTGCGGGTTCTCCTCCAGCAGGGATTTCGCCTGCATGATCATGCCCGGTGTGCAGAACCCGCACTGTAGGCCGTGGCAATCGTTGAACGCCCTTTGCAGCGGGTGCAGCTCGCCATTGCTAGCGAGCCCCTCGATCGTGAGAATCTCACTGCCATCGGCCTCGACCGCAAGCATCGTGCACGACTTCACGCTCGCACCATTGACTTCAACCGTGCAGGCGCCACAGTTTGTTGTGTCGCAGCCGATCACGGTTCCTGTTTTTCCAACGACCTCGCGCAAGTACTGCACCAGCAGCAGTCTCGGCTCGACAGAATCGGTGTATTCCACGCCGTCAACAGTGATAGAAACTATTTGCTTCGCCATCCTTCATGCTCCTTTGCCTGAAATTGACTTACCTTTCAGGGTAGCCGAAAGCTCCCGTAAACGGCAGGTGTGAAATTGGTATGACGGCGTGCGTCACCACGCCGTCAAGCTCGCCTTTCTTCTCATGGCCTATTCTGGATACGTGACACCAATCACTTCTAAAGATGATGTTGAGCGCGTACTCGATTCGGTGGACTACCTCAGTGACGAGGGGCTCTCGACGATTACGTACCTCGCGATAGCCATGGGCCGCCCGCTCCTGCTGGAGGGGGAGCCCGGCGCCGGCAAGACCTCCCTTGCGGAGTCTCTCGCCGAGGGCCTTGGGATCGGACTCATCCGCCTTCAGTGCTACGAGGGAATTGATGCCACCCAAGCGCTTTATGACTGGGACTTCACCAAACAGATCCTCCACCTGCGCGCGGCCGAGGCATCACTTGCCGCCGGTGCCGGGCACAAGACCCTGACGCCTGCCGACATCGAGGGGTCGCTGTTCGATGAACGCTTCCTGCTTGCCCGCCCGATCCTCAAGGCGCTGCAAGAATCCCCGGTCGTCCTCCTCATCGACGAGATCGACCGAGCCGATGATGAGTTCGAGGCCTTCCTCCTCGAAGTCCTCTCCGCCAACCAGGTCTCAATCCCGGAGTTTGGCACGGTCAAAGCGAAGGTGCCCCCGATCGTCGTGATGACCTCCAACGGCACCCGCGAACTCCACGACGCGCTCAAACGCCGCTGCCTCTACCACTGGATCGACCACCCCGGCCTTGAACGTGAGGTCGCGATCATCCGACGCCGCCTGCCCGGGGTGCCAGCGCGCCTCGCCGCGCAGCTCGCCACCGTCGTGCAGCGCCTACGGGTTGAGCACGACATGATCAAACCCCCCGGCGTCGCCGAAAGCCTCGACTGGGCGCGCGCACTAGCGCACCTGGGCGCCGAGGATCTCGATATCGAATCCGCCTCCGCCACCCTTGGCGCGTTGTGCAAACACCGCTCCGATATGGACGACGTTCGCCTCGCCCTCGACTCACTCCTCGCCTGAGATGTCCACGCCCGAAGAAGTCCTCACCGGTTTCGCCCGGGTGCTGCGCTGCGCGGGCCTTCCCGTGACGATGGCCGCGACCCAAACCTTTATTGACGCCGTCTCTCGCCTTGATTATGCGAACCCCCGCGACGTGTATTGGGCTGGGCGCGCGGTGTTCTGTTCCCGCGCGGTGCATATCGCGACGTACGACTACGCGTTCCATGCGTGGTTCTCCACCGCGCCGCTGCCGGGCGTCAAGCAGACCAAACCTACGATCACCACCGGTTACGAAGCAGGACTCGACGGAGAGGGCGGCACCGGTGAGGATCTACCGATGGCCGCGATCGCCTCAGCTGCGGAGGTGCTGCGTCAGCGCGACGTAGCTGAACTCTCCCGGGCGCAGCGTAATCTGCTTGCGCGCCAATACCAACACCTGCCGATTCCTCGGCCCACGCGCATCGCCCGGCGGCTAGAGCGCGCGAACCACGGCGTCATTGACCGCGTGCGCACGGTCCGTGATCAGCGCCGCCGCGGCGGAGAACCTGGACCCCTGCGCTACGCGCGCCGCCGCCGCAAGCCGCGCAGAATTATTTTTTTCATCGACGTCTCCGGGTCGATGAAGCCGTACGCCGATTCGCTGCTGCGCCTGGCTCACCACGTCGCCAGCGGCGCCCCGGAAACCGAAGTCTTCGCGATTGGCACGCGCCTCACCCGCATCACCCGCGCCATGCACATCCCCGATGCGGCCGATGCCCTGACGGAAGCGGGCAACCTCATCCCGGATTGGGCCGGTGGCACCCGCCTCGCGGACAACATCCGCGAGTTCCTCGCGACGTGGGGCCGGCGGGGTCTGGCGCGCGGCGCCATCGTCGTCATCGCAAGCGATGGGTGGGAACGCGCTCAGGTGGCCGATCTAGGTCAGCAGATGCGCTACCTCGCCGGCCTCGCCTCCCGTGTTATATGGTCGAATCCACACGCAGGAAAAGCTGGCTATCAGCCCATCCAGGGCGGTATCGCGGCAGCGTTGCCGCACCTCGATGCGCTCATTGCCGGACATTCCTTCGCCTCATTCGAGCGAGTCATCGGTGCCATTGACGGTAAGGAGGTGCACTATGCGGGACATCCTGGATGATCTCATCACCAGGTGGGAAGCAGGGGAATCAGTCGGGCTCGGCACGGTCGTGGCAGCGTTTTCCTCCGCTCCGCGCCTACCGGGCGCCGCCATGTTCGTCACCGAGGACGGCGTCGCCACAGGTTCTGTATCTGGCGGCTGCGTCGAGGGCGCCGTCTACGAGACGGCGCAGGAGGTCCTCGCCGAGAATGCTCCCCAGCTTCAGCGCTACGGATTCTCTGACGACGATGCTTTCGCCGTGGGTCTGACGTGCGGGGGGATCATCGATGTGTTCGTCGAGGAAATAGATAAGAAATCTTTTCCCGAACTCGGTGAGGTTGCGAGGGATATCCGCGAGGGCAATCCCGTCGCAATCGCGACGGTTATCGAGCATCCCGACCCGGAATGGGTAGGCCGGCGCAAGATCCTGTGGCCCGATCGCACCTCGGGAACGATCGGATCGGAGCGGGCCGACCACGCCGTCACCGACGATGGCCGTGGTCTGCTGGCGGCGGGGCGCAACGCCACGATCACATATGGCCCTGATGGCCAGCGTCTCGAAGATGGCATGCGCGTGTTCGTCTCGACGTTCGCCCCGCGCCCACGCATGATCATTTTCGGCGCGATCGACTTCGCCGCAGCGCTAGCAAGGCAGGCATCCTTCCTCGGGTACCGCGTGACTGTGTGCGACGCCCGCCCGGTGTTTGCCACGTCGGCCCGATTCCCCGGAGCTGATGAGGTCATCGTCAAATGGCCCGATGAGTACCTCGCTGAGGAGGTCGCGGCGGGCAACGTCGACCAGCGCACCGTCATTGCGGTGCTCACGCATGACCCGAAGTTCGACGTGCCTGTTCTCCAGGTTGCGCTCCCGCTCGATGTTGCCTACATCGGTGCGATGGGTTCGCGTCTCACCCACACCGACCGCCTCGAGCGACTTGTTGAAGCCGGCGTCGATCCGGAGCTTTTTCGCAAGCTCCACTCACCAATCGGACTCGACCTTGGCGGGCGCACGCCGGAAGAAACGGCCGTGTCAATCATGGCCGAGATTATCCAGCGTCACTGGGGCGGCACCGCTGAGCCGCTCCACACGCTCGATGGCCGGATCCACTACGACGAGGTGCCCGACCTACCCGAGTCCGAGCGTTAGCGGATACACCTCGGTCGCGCTGGCGTCATACAGCAGCGTGCCAGCGACGGTGAGCGTCCACCCAGATCGCGTCAGGTCATCGAGGAGAAGAATCGACCGACCCGCGACGTCGATGTCAGGGAGTTCCAGCCGCGCCGCAACGGAGCGGAGGCGGTGCAGCGAGTTAACGTCGTGCGAGCCGGGTTCATGCCTGCCCTCCCGCGGCCGCAGCGCCCCAAGGATAGGCACGGAGAGCAGATTGCTCACCCCACTTGCGAGGTGGCGCACGAGGCGCGGCCGTGTGGTTGAGTCGATGGCGACTATCGCATCGATGCGTGGAGTCCACTGACGAAGCACCTCACCGAGCGCAGCTCGCAGCACCGCAGGCACCTCGCCGTCGGGCCCGCTCACTACCTCGTGGACGACGCCGGACAACCCGATCCCATCGATCCGCGAGATCGAGCGCCCTTCCATGAGCTGCGGGGTGATCCGCCCAGAGGGAGTCGTGCCCGCAACGGTGATACCGGTGCCGCGCAGCCCGGTCGGCCACTGTTTGCGCGGGGTGATCCGCACGCCCGGGCGGTTGAGATCCCGGGCCACCTCGCCGGCCTCGGGCATCACGACGCGCGGTGAACCCCCGCAGTTGTCGCAGCGCCCGCACGGGGCATCGGTGAGGTGAGGATCATCGAGGCAGCGGCGCAGGAAAGCCATGCGGCACTCATCGGTTGTCAGGTAGGTGAGCATGGCGCGCTGTTCGCCACGGCGGGCCTCGGCGAGGCGCCCGTAACGTTCGGCGTCATACGCCCAGGACTCGCCGGTCGCGCTCCACCCACCGGGTACGCGCGTGACCGCGCCATCGACGTCGAGAACCTTCAGCATGAGCTCGAGGCGGGTGCGGCGCAGATCAACGTGTGCTTCGAGCGCCGCGGTCGATAAGGGGCGGCCGGCCTCGGTGAGCGCCGTAAGTGTGTCGGTGACTGCGCCTTCGCCGGGGAAGGAGAGGGATCCGAAGTACTCCCAGATCGCGCGATCGCGTGAGCCCGGCAGCAAGATGACGTCCGCGTGGTCGGTGGCGCGCCCGGCACGGCCGATCTGTTGGTAGTAGGCGATCGGGGAGTGGGGTGCGCCGAGGTGGATAACGAAGGCGAGGTCGCCCTTGTCGAAACCCATGCCAAGGGCTGAGGTGGCAATGAGCGCCGTGACCTCGTTTCGCAGGAGCGCGCCCTCAAGCTGCTCGCGCTCCTCGGTCGGGGTGGAGCCGGTGTACGCCTGTACGTTGAGGCCCTCATCGCGTAGGAACGCGGCCGTTTCTTCGGCCGCCGCCACGGTGAGGCAGTACACGATCCCCGAGCCGCTCATGCGCGGGAGGTGTTCTGCCAGCCACGCGAGCTGCTGTGCTGGCTCAGAGACGGGCCCGACCGATAGGTGCAGGGAGGCGCGGTCAAGTCCACCGCGGAGGGTGAGGACGTCGGTGCCGAGTTGGTCGGCGACATCGGCGACGACCCGAGAATTAGCTGTCGCGGTTGTGGCTAGGACAGGCACGCCGTCTGGGAGCTCGGTAAGGAGGGTGCGGATGCGGCGGTAGTCGGGCCTGAAATCGTGGCCCCAGTCAGAGACGCAGTGCGCTTCGTCGATGACGACGAGGCCGGCGGTGCGCGCGAGGTGGGGGAGCACGGCGTCGCGGAAGGTCGGGTTGTTGAGTCGCTCAGGGGAGCACAGAATGAGGTCCACCCGACCGGCGTTGATCTCCGCGTGGAGCCCGCCCCATTCGGCGGTGTTGGAGGAGTTCAGCGTGATGGCGTTGATGCCGGCTCGCCGGGCGGCGGCGACCTGATCGCGCATGAGCGCAAGCAGGGGAGAAATGATGAGAGTCGGGCCGTTGCCGCGCGCCCGCAGCAGGGCGGTGGCGACGAGGTATACAGCCGACTTACCCCACCCGGTGCGCTGCACGACGAGCGCGCGGGCGGAATCGAGCACGAGGGCACGAATCGCCGTGGCCTGATCGGGGCGCAGCTCTGCGGAGTCATCACCAACGAGCGCGCGCAACACTCGGGTGGCTACGGCATCGAAATCGGCATCAACAGGCATGCATCCCAGCGTAAGCCCAGGTGCTGACACCGACCTTGAAACCTCATCGTCCAAGGCCGCATCACCTGCGGCCTAGAAAGCGGCGCCGTCAAAGGCTAGAGCAGCGCACACTAGGCGTGCGACGCGTGTGAGGCGAGCACCTCAGCGTTAAGCGCCGACCACAGCACCCCGTGCACCGACCCTCGGAAAGGCTCTGCACCGAGGAATGCTCCAACGAGTTGGTTGACCGGATCAACCCACACGAACGAGCCGGACTGGCCGAAGTGGCCGAACGTCTCGGGCGGGGCCGTGGGCGCCGTCCAGTGCGGGGACTTCGTGCCGCGAATCTCGTACCCAAGCCCCCAATCACTTGGGCTGTGACGACCAAAGCCGGGAACCACGCCGTCTAAACCGGGAAACTGCACGGTGCGGGCCTTCAACCCGAGTTCGGGTGAGATGAGCGTCGGGGTGAGCATCTCGATGCCGAGGGAGAGCACGTCCCACACGTTGCCGCGCGCGCCCCACGCGGCCGGGCCATAGAACTCCACCGAGTTCATCTCCAGTGGCTCGAGCACCTCCTGGCGGGTCCAATCCTGGAACGGCATCCCGACGCGTTCGCTCACGTGCGCCTCGATCTCGTGAAAGCCGAGGTTGGAGTAGACGCGTCGGCGTTCGGGGGTTTGCGGCGCGGGGCCTTCTTCGAAGTGCAGGCCCGAGGCGTGTGCCAGGAGGTGACGCAGGGTCGAGCCGGGCGGGCCGGCGGGGTCGTTAAGGTGGACGATCCCGCGGTCCACGGCGATGAGGGTTGCAAGTGCTGAGAGTGCCTTCGTCACCGATCGCCACTCATACGATGTGTCGGTATCGCCGTCGATGCTCAGCACATCGGTGGCCGAGGCCACGGTGAAGGCGACCGGGAAGTTGAATTGTGACAATGTTGCGTAGGAAGGCACCTCGCCAGCGTAGCCCGTTCAGGCAGTGAGCCCAAGTGAGCGGGCTATGAGCATGAGCTGGACCTCACTTGTGCCCTCGCCGATCTCCAAGATCTTGGAGTCGCGGTAGTGGCGCGCCACGACGTGCTCGTTCATGAACCCGTACCCTCCAAACACTTGGGTCGCGTCGCGGGCATTATCCATCGCGGCCTCGCTAGAGGTGAGCTTGGCGATCGATGCTGCTGTTTTGAAGTCCTCGCCGGCCGCCATCAGGCGGGCCGCGTGGTGATAGGTTTGCCGCGCCGCGACCGCGCGAGCCTCCATGCGAGCGATCTTGAACGCGAGCGCCTGGTGCTCGGCGATGGGGGAGCCGAACGCGTGGCGTTCCTTTGCGTACTGCACGGCCTCATCGACGCAGCCTTGCGCCGCACCGGTTCCAAGCGCGGAGATCGCGATTCGGCCCTCATCGAGCATTTCGAGGAAGTTCGCGTACCCCCGCCCAATCTCGCCGAGGAGATTCTCCTTGGGGATCCGCATGTCTTCAAACGCGAGCGGGCGCGTATCGGAGGCGTTCCATCCGACCTTGTTGTACGCCGGCCCGACCTGAAGTCCCGGCGTGCCGGCCGGCACGATGAACGAGGAGATTCCCTGCGGACCGCTGCCATCGCCCATGTCGGTGCGCGCGGTGATCGTGATGACGCTCGTGATATCCGTGCCCGCGTTCGTGATGAACTGCTTCGAACCGTTGATCACCCACTCGTCCCCGTCAAGCACGGCGGTCGTGCGCGTCCCGCCGGCGTCGCTGCCGGCCTCTGGTTCGGTCAACCCAAATCCACCGAGCGCGCGCCCCGCCACGAGATCGGGGAGCCAACGCTCGCGCTGCTCCTGGGTACCGAAGCGGTAGATCGGCATCGCCCCCAGCCCAACGCCTGCCTCCAGCGTGATCGCGAGGGACTGGTCAACCTTCGCGATCTCCTCAATCGCCACGCAGAGCGCGAAATAATCCCCGCCCATGCCGCCGTATTCCTCGGGGAACGGCAACCCGAACAGCCCCATCTCGCCCATCTGCGCCACGACCTCATACGGGAACGTGCGCGTGGCGTCGTGGTGCGCGGCGACCGGTGCGATCACCTCACGCGTAAAATCCCGCACAGCTTTCGCGAGCTCGAGGTGCTCGTCACTTGGAAACGATGTCGTCATTGACCTTCTCCTTTTAGGATTTGCCGCGCTTGGCGCAGCACGGGTTCATCAACCATTTGCCCGAGATAGGAGAACACTCCTCGGCCGGCCTCGTGAGCCGCCTCGAGCACGCCGCGCGCCCATTCGATTTGTTTTTCGGACGGCGCAAATGCCGTGCGTATGATCGGCACCTGCCGTGGGTGTATGCACATCATCGCGGCAAAACCGCTCGCGCGGGCATCATCGGCCATCGCGCGGGCACCGGCATCGTCACCGATGTCGAGAAATACGGTTTCGATCGCGGACTTACCCGCAGCCGAGGCTGCGAGCAGAACCGCAGAGCGCGCATGCAGCGCCACGTCGCGGTACCGCCCCTCTGCGTCCCTGCTCGAGGTGCCGCCAAGTGCCGCAACGAGATCTTCTGCGCCCCACGTCAGCGCGATGACCTCATCGCGGGAGGCGATCTCCAGGGCGTGCACCACGCCGCGCGGCGTCTCGCACATGGCGATCACCTCATACGATGCGAGCCCATCGAGATCCGCTGGGGCTTCGGCCTTCGGCAGCATGACGCGGGTGTATCCGGTGCGGGCCACCGCAGCCAGATCGAGCGCGTGCTCAGGTGTCGAGGCGGGGTTGACCCGCACGATCGTGCGCGCCGGATCCAGATCCGATGCCACGAGGAACTCCCTCGCCGAGGCCTTCGCATCCGGGGCGACCGCATCCTCCAGGTCAATAATCACCACGTCTGCCGCCTCGGCGGCCTTCGCATACCGATCCGGCCGGTCGGCAGGGCAAAACAGCCAGGTGGGCCCGATCATGCGCCCTCCTTCGGCGCGCCCTGCATGAGGGTTGAGCGCACCGCCACGGCCACGACCTCGCCATTCTGGTTCGTTGCCACGTGCTCAAGCTCGACGATGCCCTGCCCAGGTCGGCTCTTCGACGGCCTCGCGCCCGTGACCTTCGTCGTCGCCGTCAACGTATCGCCAATGCGCACTGGGGCAGGAAACTCCACGCGGGTAAACCCAAGGTTTGCCACGATCGTGCCCTGGGTCAGTTGCGCCACCGAGAGCCCAACGAGCAGCGAGAGCGTGAACATCGAGTTAACGAGCCGCTCCCCAAACTCCGTCTCCCTCGACCACTCAGCGTCGAGGTGCAGTGATTGCGGGTTCATCGTCATCGTCGAAAACAGCAGATTATCCGCCTCGGTGACCGTCCGCGACGGCGCATGCACGTACGTCGCCCCGACCTCAAACTCGTCAAAGTACAGCCCCCGCTGCACGATCCGTTTCTCACTCATCGCCCGACTCCTTAATCGTCGCAAGGACCTGCTTGGCCTGCACCTGCTCGCCGACCTCCACGGCCACGGCCGCCTCGCCCGCGTGCGGTGCCCGCAGCACGTGCTCCATCTTCATTGCTTCAATGACGACGACAGCCGCGCCTTCCTCAACGTGGTCTCCGGTGTGCGCATGGACGGCGACAACCGTGCCTGGCATTGGAGCGATGAGTTGGGGGCTGCTTGCCCCAGGTAACGTGCCGGACTCATCGGCGGCGACGGGCGCGAACTCCCACACCGCACCGCCGCGGGAGAGGAAAACTGTATCGTTCTCGCGAGCGTACGTGTAGTGCCGGCGCACGCCGTCAATCACCGCGCTCGCGGTGCCCTCGCCCAGCGATAGTTCCGCGCCGCGGGCGACCTCGACTGCCGGGTAGCCCTCAAATTCCGCGCGCAAGAGCGCTGACCCGCCGATGCGCCACCCATCGCGGCGCTGCCACGCCTTCGGCCCCGGCCCTACCTCCGCACCGACTCCGGTTCGGACGAGCGCGGCCGTGCCGAGCGCGTGAGCGCCCGGTTCCACGGAATCGAATTCAAACCTGTCAACGAGGCCAGTGTCGAGGTTGCCGGCCCGCACGTCCGGGTCCGCGAGCAGGTGGCGAAGGAACTCCACGTTCGTGCCGACCCCGATGATGCTCGTGTCTGCTAGCGCACGATCGAGCAGCCCAATGGCCTCGGAACGCGTGCGCCCATGCGCTATCACTTTGGCGAGCATCGGATCGTAATCGGGTGAGACGCTGAGCCCCTCCATGAGCGCGGAGTCGACGCGGATTCCTGGGCCGCGGGCCTCGGTTAGCTGCCGCACCTGCCCGCCAGTGGGGAGGAAACCGGCGGCCGGGTTTTCGGCGTAGATTCGCGCCTCGATCGCGTGCCCGGTGAAGGTCACGCTCGGCAGTCTCAGCGGTTCGCCCGCCGCTATGAGCACCTGCCAGCGCACGAGGTCGATCCCTGTGACCATCTCAGTCACCGGGTGCTCGACTTGGAGGCGGGTGTTCATCTCCATGAAGAAGAACTCATCGGGTCGGGCGGCATCAACGATGAACTCCACGGTGCCCGCGCCCTCGTAATCGATCGAGCGCGCCACCTCAATGGCCGCTACGCCGATGCGCTCGCGGGTTGCCGCATCGAGGAGGGGAGAGGGGGCCTCTTCAATAATTTTTTGGTGGCGCCGCTGAAGCGAGCACTCGCGCTCCCCGAGATGAATCGTGTGGCCATTGCCATCGGCGAGCACCTGGACCTCAATGTGGCGCGGGGTCGTAATGAGGCGCTCGAGCAGCAGTTCACCATCACCAAAGGCGCTGACGGCCTCGCGCCGCGCGCGCTCCAGAGCCTCTGAGAGGTCTTCGGCATAGTTGACCACGTGCATGCCTTTGCCCCCGCCACCGGCAGAGGGCTTGATGAGTAGCGGGAATCCCGCTTCGCCGGAGCGGGCGATGAGCTCATCGTCGCTGAGCCCGCGCTCGCTCACGCCGGGAACGGTCGGGACCCCGCGCCCAGCCGCGTGGGCCTTGGCGCGGATCTTGTCACCCATGATTTCCAGTGCCTCGGTGCTCGGGCCAATGAACCGGATCCCGGCCGCGGCGCACGCGCGGGCAAGCGCAGGGTTTTCTGCCAAGAACCCATAACCAGGGTGGATCGCCTGCGCGCCACTGGAGCGGGCGGCGTCAATAATGTTGTCGATGTTGAGGTAGCTCTGCGCAGTGGGAGCTGGGCCGATACGCACGGCCTCATCGGCGAGGCATACGTGTTTGGCGCCGGCATCGGCGTCGGAGTACACGGCGATCGAGGCGATGCCCATCTCGCGCAGGGTGGTGATGATGCGGCAGGCGATTTCACCGCGGTTGGCTATGAGAACGCGTTCAAACATGGGTCACATCCGGAACGTGCCGTACGACACGTCGTCTAGAGGCGCTCGGGAGCACACGTCGAGTGCGAGGGCGAGCACGGTGCGGGTGTCCACCGGGTCGATGATGCCGTCGTCCCACAGTCGCGCGGTCGAGTAGTACGGGTTGCCCTGGTGTTCGTATTGCTCGACGATCGGGGCGGTGAACTCCGCCTCCTCAGCCTCGCTCCATTCACCCCCGGCGCCCTCGATCTGGTCGCGTTTGACGGTTGCGAGCACCGATGCCGCCTGCGGTCCGCCCATGACCGAGATCCGCGAGGCCGGCCACATCCACAAAAACCGCGGCTGGTAAGCGCGCCCGGCCATCGAGTAGTTACCCGCACCGAAGGAGCCGCCGATGACGATCGTGAACTTCGGCACGCGCGCGCACGCGACGGCCGTGACCATCTTCGCCCCGTCCTTGGCGATCCCGCCGGCCTCGTATTCCCGCCCGACCATGAATCCGGTGATGTTCTGTAGGAACACGAGGGGAATTGCGCGCCGGTCGCACAGTTGGATGAAGTGCGCGCCCTTGAGCGCCGATTCGGAAAACAGCACCCCATTGTTCGCGATGATCCCGACTGGGTGGCCGTCGATTTTCGCGAACCCCGTCACGAGCGTGGCCCCGTATTCCTTCTTAAACTCGTTAAATTCGCTCCCGTCGACGATGCGCCCGATCACCTCGCGCACGTCGTAGGACTCCTGCAGGTTCGTCGGCACCGCCCCATAAAGTTCGTTGACGTCGAGCTCCGGTTCGCGCGGCTCGCTCACCTCCCATTGGCGCTCCTTCGGCCGCGGGAGGGTGGCGACGATATTGCGGATGATCGTAAGTGCATGGGCATCATCGCGGGCGAGGTGGTCGACGACACCGGAGTCGCGTGCGTGAACGAGCCCGCCGCCAAGATCCTCCGATGAGACGACTTCACCCGTCGCGGCCTTCACCAGCGGTGGGCCGCCAAGAAAAATCGTGCCCGGGTTCGCGACGATCACGGACTCATCGCTCATCGTGGGAACGTAGGCGCCACC
>CAYVDF010000038.1:7862-13257 GCA_964450475.1 uncultured Pseudactinotalea sp. | reverse complement strand
TAAATATTTACAGACGCCGGTCGGTGCCTTTCGTAGGCCCGGCCGGCGTTTGTGTTTCTACTCGTGAGTTTCCCCAGGCGCCACAACCGAAATCTGTGCCGGCACCTCACCCTGGCTGAGGATCCCAACAGGGCAACTCATCCCATTAAAACCGTGGTTGCAATAGCCAAACGGGTTCTTGTGCAGGTACTGCTGGTGGATCTCCTCGGCGAAATAAAACTCGCCGACCTCCGAGATTGGGCGCAGCTCCGTGGTGATATCGGAGTACCCGTGAGCCTTGACCACCTCGTTGTAGGCTTCCCGGCTCGCCCGCACGAGCGCCTCGTCCTCAGGGGAGTGCCAGTAGATGGCCGAGCGATACTGGGAGCCGATGTCGTTGCCTTGGCGGAAGCCTTGGGTCGGGTCGTGGTTCTCCCAGAACGCGCGCAGCAGAGTTTCCAGATCAACGCGGGCAGGGTCGTAAACCACCCGCACGACCTCGGCGTGCCCCGTGCGCCCTGTGCACACTTCCTCATACGTCGGGTAAGGCGTGTATCCGCCTTGGTAGCCGGCCGCCGTCGAGACAACCCCGGGGATCTGCCAGAAGATCCGCTCAACCCCCCAGAAGCAGCCCATGCCGATCGTGAGCATGCGCGTCCCCTCGGGGTACGGCCCCTTCAGTGGGCCACCGAGCACGAGGTGCTCGGGCTGGATTGGGAAAGCGTAGTTCGAGCGCCCGGGTAGAGCGTCGCGTTCGGCAACGAGTTTCATCATTTCTCCTCATTTGGCGGTGCTTCTAATCTACGCTCCCGCGGCTCAAAGCAACACTGGCGGCCAGTTCCGCCCCGAAATGTGGCCGGGCAAATTATCATGGCCACATGGGTAAAACTCAGGATGATGGCACCGTTGCCGATCCCCAAGGTCCCGTCTCTACCGAAGAGTTCGACACCAACATGGTGCCAGCCCCCGATCCGCGAGGACCCGCCGACCAAGAGGCAGCCATCCCGTTCGGGATCCGCGTTGCCGCCGGGTGGTCGTGGCGCGTGCTCGCGATCGCCGCGGCGAGCTACGCCGCGTTCTGGCTCCTTGGCCTAGTCAAAATGGTCGTCATCCCCGTCTTCGTCGCCGCACTCCTCACCGCCCTCCTCGCCCCGTTCGCGAACTACCTCACCAGCCACTTCCGCTTCCCGCGCTCGCTCTCCGCCGCCATCAGCCTCCTCGTCGCCGTCGGAGCAATTACCGCTCTCGTCTTCCTCGTCACCGCCACGATCAGCGACGACGTCGTGAAACTCGGCGAAAAAGCCGTCCAAGGCTTCGACGAGGTGATCGCGTGGCTGAGCACCGGCCCACTCAACCTCGAAGAAAGCGCGATCCGAGAATCGATCGACACCCTCCAGCACCAGCTCAGCCAAAACATCGATCGGATCGTCACCAGCGCAGTCTCCGTCGGCTCCTCCCTCGGCCAGATCTTCGCCGCCTCCCTCATCGCGATCTTCTGCCTCTTCTTCTTCCTCAAAGACGGCGACGTCATCTGGGCGTGGATCGTCAACCTCTTCCCCGTCGTCGCCCGCGAAAAGGTCGACGGCGCCGGCATCCGCTCGTGGTTCTCCCTCGGTGCATACACCCGCACACAAATCATTGTTGCTTTGGTTGACGGCGTGGGCATCGGTTTCGGGGCATACCTCCTTGGGGTTCCCCTCTCCGTGCCGCTCGGGGTCCTCGTATTCCTCGGTGCGTTCATCCCAATCATTGGTGCAACGGTCACCGGCGCCGTCGCGGTCGCTGTTGCGCTCGTCGACTCCGGCATCGGCACCGCGGTCGCCATGCTCGTCGTTGTGCTCCTCGTGCAGCAACTTGAGTCGAACCTCCTGCAGCCAATACTCATGAGCCGAGCGCTGAGCCTGCACCCCGTGGGCGTGCTGTTGGCCGTTGCTGCGGGTGCAATGATCGCCGGTATCATCGGAGCCCTGTTCGCCGTGCCGCTCGTGGCGATCCTCAACACCGCGATCCAATATCTCAATGGGAACGACCCGCTCGCGCCCGATCAGCGCGCCGGGCTCGCGCATGCGAGGCGACGCTGGCGCGGGGTGTGACACACTAGCCTTGATCGGTCCACCTGGACGACGTAGTACCGAGGAGGAGAACGTGCCATTTACCCTGGCAGAAATTAAGGAATGCGCTGCTGCTCTCGAAGGGGTCACTCACCGCACCCCGATTGAATACTCAAGTGCGCTGAGCAAGCTCGCCGGCGTACCGGTGTATCTCAAATGCGAGAACCTTCAGCAGGGCGGGTCCTTCAAACTTCGCGGGGCGTACACGCGGATGGTCAACCTGTCCGATGAGGAGAAAGCTGCCGGAGTGCTCGCCGCCAGCGCAGGAAACCATGCTCAGGGAGTAGCGCTCGCTGCGCGTCACCTTGGCATTAAGGCCACGGTGTACATGCCTACGTCGGCGGCGCTGCCAAAGGTCGAGGCAACGAAGGGGTACGGCGCCAAAATTATCCTCACCGGGTCAACGATCGACGACGCGCTCGCCGAGGCGTCGAAGGATTCCGAAAAAACCGGGCGCACGATCATCCACCCGTTCAACCACCCCGATATCGTCCGCGGACAGGGCACACTCGGCCTCGAGATCGCCGAGCAAGTTCCCGATGTCCAGACTGTTCTAGTTCCCACCGGCGGTGGGGGACTCCTCGCCGGTGTCTCCCAAGCAATCCACGTCGCGCTTGGTGCCGGCGTTGAGGTCATCGGGGTACAGGCCCGAGGTGCTGCGGCCTACCCCGAAAGTATCGCGCGGGGCGTGCCGGTGCCGCTGGAAAAAATGACGACGATGGCCGACGGTATCGCGGTTGGCCGCCCCGGAGAAGTCCCACTGGAGGTCATCCGCCGCGAAGTCGGTCGTATCGAGCTCGTCAGCGAAGAAGAAATCTCCCAGGCGCTCCTGCTGCTCGCCGAACGCGCGAAGCTCGTCGTTGAACCCTCAGGCGCCGTCGGTGTCGCTGCTGCCATCGCGGGAGCTGGCACGTGGAAGGGCCCGATCGTCATCGTGCTCACAGGCGGCAACATCGACCCGCTGTTGCTCATGAAGGTGCTGCGTCACGGTATGACGAGCGCCGGCCGATTCCTCACAGTGACCGTGCGCGTACCCGACAACCCCGGCAACCTCGCCGGCCTGCTCGCTCACCTCGCGGCTTCGGGTGCGAACATCGTCACCGTGCGTCACTCGCGGACGTCACCGACCCTGCCGGTCTCTGATGTCGATATCGCCGTAGAAATGGAAGCCCGCGGCCCCGAGCACTGCGAAAGTGTCGTGGCAGAGCTCAAAGCCGCGGGATACGACGTTCAGCCGGTCTAGGCGTGGAACGGGGTCGCCTTCTCGATCGCGACCTCGATCGCGACGCCGCTGGGTGCCTTGTACGACACCGTGTCCCCGGTCTTGTGGCCAAGGATCGCCTTCCCGAGCGGGGAGGAGGGGGAGTACACATCCATGTCGGCGTCGTCGCCGGCCACTTCGCGGGAGCCGAGTAGGAAGGTCATCTTTTCGCCACCAACGACGGCGTCGATCACCATTCCGGGTTCGACGATGCCGTCGTCTGCCGGTGCTTCGCCAACCTTGGCGTCGCGAAGGATCGCTTCTAGCTGGCGGATGCGCGCTTCCTGGCGGGCCTGTTCCTCGCGGGCGGCGTGATAGCCACCGTTCTCTTTCAGGTCGCCCTCTTCACGGGCAGCCTCGATCCGGCGGGCGATGGCCGTGCGGCCTTCACCCGTGAGGTGATGGTATTCGGCTTGGAGCCGATCAAAGCTCTCTTGGGTTAGCCATTGCGTGGACTCGGACACGGTGCCTCCTTCATAGTTCTCAGCGGCACAAGTGATAGGGCCGTTGCGGGCGATGGGTGATAACGATAGCAAGCGGGGGCGACTTCGCAGAAATCTCCCGCTCGCGGGTCGCCGGACTATTCGGCGAGAATACAGCGGTCGATGATCACCGTTGTGGCGATCTCGCTCGTCTTGATCTCCTCGAACACCTGAGTAGTTAGGGTTTGCGAGGGCCCGATGGTAACGGTTTTCACACCGACCTGAGTGAACCCTGTTGACAGCGCCTCGACCGTGCACTCGGCAGTGCGGTCAATCGGCTTAGTGACCTCGAACTGTACGGTGGTGAGTTCAGAGCTCACCACGTTGAAACTGATGACTTTGCTGGTCGCCTGAGGGGCGGCGAGTCCCAACCCAATCCACACAAGTAATCCTGCCCCCACCACTGCAACGACGGCCGCGGCAGCGATGAGCGGCTTGGGGCTGACGAGGTGCACGCGCCCGTAGCGGGCCCGAATGAGATCCGCGTCATACTGTGGAACCGGCTCAGTCACCAAAACTTCCCTTCAAGTGAGATCATGGAGGGTGGCTCACCTGCCACCACCTCTCTAGTCTCTCACCTTTTGGAAGGGTTCAACCTGTGTCTTTGCGCATGTTGGCTGTGCACGCTCACCCCGACGATGAATCGAGCAAAGGCGCCGCGACGATGGCGAAATACGTTGCCGAGGGCATTGGCGTCCGCGTCATTACAGCCACAGGAGGGGAGCGAGGATCGATCCTCAACCCCCGGCTCATCGGCGACCGAGAGATCGAAGAGAACATCTCCGCCGTCCGCCGTGAAGAGATGGCGAAGGCCGCCCGCATCCTCGGGGTATCCCACCGCTGGCTCGGCTATGTCGACTCAGGACTCCCCGAAGGTGACCCGTTGCCGCCCCTGCCGGAGGGGTGCTTTGCGCTCGCGCCGCTGGAGGAAGTCACCGCGCGCCTCGTCAAGGAGATCCGCGAGTTCCGCCCGCAAGTTCTCACGACCTACAACGAGAACGGTGGCTACCCGCACCCCGACCACATCATGATCCACCGCGCCTCGATGGCTGCAGTCAAAGCGGCGGCCGATCCGGCGCAGTTCCCCGATGCAGGGCCAGCGTGGAGCGTGTCGAAGGTGTACTACGACCAGGGCTTCTCAACGGAGAAGATCGTCAAGCTCCACGAGGCAATGCTCGAGGCGGGTATGGAATCGCCGTACGTCGGGTGGCTCGAGCGCCGAGCCGACCGTGAAGATAGGGTCGCAACGACGTATGTCGAGTGCGCCGATTACTTCCACCTACGTGATGATGCCCTTCGTGCACACGCGACCCAGATCGACCCCGACGGCTTCTTTTTCGCGGTACCGCGCGATCTGGAGCGCCGGGTGTGGCCGTATGAGGTGTGGGAATTGGCTTACAGTAGTATCGAAACTTCTTTCCCCGAAGACGATCTTTTTGCTGGATTGCGAGACACATAATGCAGGCTGAAATCCTCGCCAGGACTCCCGAACAGTTGGCGATCTCCCCAGGTGTTGGGGCGTTCCTGACCGTGTTCATTCTGGGTATCGCGATGATCCTGCT
>CAYVDF010000038.1:0-7762 GCA_964450475.1 uncultured Pseudactinotalea sp. | reverse complement strand
ATGATCGTTCCGATGTGGAAGATCTCGTGGAATCCGAACCACTGTGGGCTCGGGTTCGGGCGTTTGATGCCGTAAACGAGCGCTCCGATCGTGTACCCGAGTCCGCCAGCGATGACGAGCGAGGCCACGGCAGGGCCGCCTGAGTTCCAAAATGCGGGGATGAAGGCGATTGCAACCCACCCAAGCGCGAGGTAGATCGGCACGTACAGCCAGCGCGGGGCGCTGAGCCAAAAGACGCGCATGAGGATCCCGACGACAGCGCCGATCCACACGATGAGGAGAAGGATCGTCGCGGTGCGGCGATCGAGGAGGAGCGCCGTCAGGGGAGTGTATGTGCCTGCGATGACGAGAAAAATACTCGCGTGGTCAAGTCGCCGCAGAACCGTGGCGACCCGGTTGTTCCACTCACCTCGGTGGTAGGTGGCGCTCGTGGAAAAGAGGAGGACTGTCGCGAGCGCGAAGATCGCTACCGTCCACCGAGCCGTGCCCGCGGGGGCGAGTACGGTCATGACGATACCGTAGATGAGAGCGATCGGTGCGATACCGGCGTGGAACCAGCCGCGTAGCTTCGGCTTGAGTGCTGAGACGACTTCGGCGGCGGAATCGACGACGTGGTTCATCGCATCAACGGCATGTGCGCCAGCCTGGGCAGCACCATCTTTCGCAGCATCGAGGAGTTCTTCAGCGCTGCGGCGCGAGCCGGCCGTGCGTTGCGGTTGGATTGGGGTCATCTTTTCCTACCCGAGTGGTAAAACTATTGACAACGAAAGCTTAACCTACGGAACCGTAAGTTACTAGACCGTAGGTTGAGTTTTTTGGTGGAGGTCGTGCGGTTGTGACACCGGCAACCGCAAGGTGTGGTTTCCTATTGGATAAGGCCCCTGGGGAGGATGAATGAAGAGACTCGGCTTGCTCTATGAGCTGTATGAGCGGCGTCTCGCGCGCCGTCTAAAAGGTCGAAAACTCCCCGCCCATGTCGGCGTCATGCTTGACGGGAATCGCCGCTGGGCACGCTCCGCCGGACTCGACACAGCCCAAGGTCACCAGGCCGGGGCTGAGCGCATCGCTGATCTGCTGTCGTGGTGCGAAGAATTCAAGGTTGACGTCGTCACGTTGTGGATGCTCTCAACGGATAATCTCCGGCGAGAAGAGTCCGAGGTGAGCGCACTACTAGAAATCATTGCGACCGCCGTCGAAAATCTCGCCGATGCCAAACGGTGGCGACTTCAAATGGTCGGTGATCTCTCGCTTCTACCGGAGGAAATTTCCGAGCGGCTACGCACGGCAGAGGAAGCGACGGAAAAAATCTCCGGCATGCACATCAACATCGCCGTGGGATACGGCGGGCGCCACGAGATCGTCGGCGCTGTCCGCAATCTCATCGCCGAAGGCATCGATTCGGGTATCGAGGGCAAGAACCTCGCCGATATCGTCACGGTGGAAAATATTGCCGCGCACCTGTATACGAAAGGCCAGCCCGATCCAGATCTCGTTATCCGTACGTCGGGGGAGCAGCGGCTCGGCGGTTTCCTGCTATGGCAAAGCGCGCACAGCGAATTTTATTTTTGCGAAGCGTTCTGGCCGGACTTCCGGCGCGTGGACTTCCTTCGCGCGCTGCGTTCATACTCCGAGCGCGAGCGCAGGCTCGGGCGCTGAGGGGCCAGCACGGAGCCAGCCCCTCGCGCGCCACGGATTCTTAGCGCGTGTTAGCGCAGCGGGTCGAGGGGCTTGAGCATGTCGGGCACGACACCGGTGGTGACGTACTCGGCGATGAGCTTGCCCGTGAGCGGCCCCTGAGTGATGCCCCACATGCCGTGACCACCCGCGGCGATGACGCGCGGGGACTTGGTCGGGCCGATGAGGGGTAGACCGTCGGGGGTGCAGGGGCGGGAGCCGACCCATTCGTCGACGCGGTCGGAGAAGTCTGCGCCTTCGAGCAGTGGTTCAGTCGCGCGAACGATCGCCTGGATCCGGCGTGGGTCAAGTGGCTCGGTGTGGCGGCGGAATTCCATCATGCCGGCGACGCGGTAGCGATCACCGAGTGGGGTACACGCGACGCGTTCGTGAGCGAAGTACAGCGGCACCTGAGGCATCGGGTCGACGGGCACGGTGAAGGAGTAACCGCGGCCGGCCTGGACGACCATCTTCACGCCGAAGGGCTTGAGCAGGTCGGGAAGTTCGGCACCCGTGGCGACAACAACAACGTCCGCGGAGAGGGTCTCCTCGTTATCTCCGAGCACGACGTGGGCCTGCCGGGTCGGGGTGCCACCATCGACCTTGGTGGCGTCGCCGGTACGGAACACGACACCGGCGTTGCGGCACGCTTCGGCAAGAGCATCGACATACTTTGGTGGGTTGATGAAGCGTGTGCCACCGAGGCGGAAACCAGTTGCGACGTTCTTCGACACGGCTGGGGCGTACTCGCGCACCTCATCGCCCGTCAGCGGCGTTGCATCAACGGGGTAACCGGCGGCGCGGATGTCCTCAAATTCCTGCAGCAGGCCCTTTTCCTGACCGGCCTCAGCGAAGGCGGCGATGAACTCGGTCGGGTGCGTGGTTTCGCTAACGCCGAGATCGTGGAGTTCGTCGAAGGACTCCATCGTGAGTTCGTTCAGCGGCATCAGTGCCGCCATACCCTTGCGCCAGGCGGAGGAGGTCGAGTGGCGGAGGAACCCGGTGAGGAACCGGAAAAGATTAAGATCCGCTCGGATTGGAACGTAGAGCGGGGAGTTGGGGGAGACGAGCGCCTTCACCCCAGTTTTGAGGATCGATGGCTCAGGTAGGGGCGTCGCGATCTCTGGGGTGAGCCAACCGGCGTTCCCCCAGGAGGCGCCGGCGCCAGGGTGGTCGTTTTCGATGACGGTGACGTCGATTCCTGCGTTACGCAGGTGCAGGGCCGTGGACATGCCAACGAGACCAGCTCCGACGATGATCGCGCTACTAGATGTGGGTAGACGGCGTGCTGAATTTTGGGTGGTAACCATATCCCTAATAGTGGCACGATTGAAGGAGCGCTGCTACTGACTTACCGGTTCAATTCCGATGTCGCCGAGGTAGTCCACGAGGTGCGCCCGGCCGTCGCTCAGGGTGTATTCCAAGCCGACGATCGCGACCTTCCCGTCGGCGACTTTTTGAGCAAGCGAATGCGAGTAGGTGCCGAGCATCTTGACGGTTTCGCTCACGTGTTCGCGGCCGAGTTCTTCGTGGGACGGCACGACGATTTCAAAACCTTCACCGTCGCTGGGCGCGTCGTCGGATCCCATCGCGTGGCTCGGGGCGCGGGTGACGATCGAGGGGATGACTCGGTCGATGATCGCGCGAACCATTCCTGAGGGGAGATTTCCGCTGACCATGGCCTCGCGTGCGCCAGCTATCGCACCGCAGTTATCGTGGCCGAGGACGACGACGAGGGGTGCACCGAGGATGTCGACGCCGAACTCGATCGACCCGACGACGGTCGTGTCGAGAACATGGCCGGCGGTGCGCACGACGAACATGTCGCCGAGCCCGCGGTCAAAAATAATTTCTGCCGCAACCCGAGAGTCCGAGCAGCCAAACAACACGGCAAAGGGATGTTGTTCTGCGGAAACCTCCGCGCGTCGTGCGGTGTCTTGGCTGGGGTGGAGCATCTCGCCGGCGATGAACCTGCGGTTTCCTTCAACGAGTGCTGCGTAGGCTTCGGCCGGGGTGAGTGAGGTGCTCATTTCGTGCGCGTGCCAATCATTTCCTTGACGTCTAAGCGGCGCGGGGGGTTTGCGCCCGCCCGCGAGACGGTGATCGCCGCACAAGTAACCGCCCACTCGATAGTACGCCTCAAGGTCACCTCATCGATGGCATGCAGAGCATCACGCTGTGGTGCCCCGAGGAGTCGTGCGCTCCACAAGGCGTCGAGGAGTCCGCTCATGAAGGAGTCCCCAGCGCCGACCGTATCGATGACGGTGACCTTGGGTGCGGCGACTTCGAGTTCGATCCCGGTGGAGGTGGCGGCCATGGCTCCTGCGCCGCCACGGGTGAGGACGACGAGCGCGGGACCTTGGGTAGACCAGCGGCGCACGACGTCTTCCTCGACGTCGCTCGGGTAGAGCCAGCGTAAATCTTCATCCGATACCTTGACGACGTCGGAGAGCCCAACGATCGTTTCCACGCGCTCGCGCACGCTCTCAGGGGAGCCCATGATCGAGGGGCGCAGGTTCGGATCGTAGCTCACCATCGACGTGTCTCGGGCGGCGCGCACGATCCCAAGGATTGAGTCTGCACCCGGTTGCATCGTGGTGGCGATCGAACCCGTGTGCACGATGCCGACGCTGGAATCCAGGTGCACCTCGGGGGTTTCCCACTGAAGGTCAAACTCGTAGGTGGCTGCGCCATCGGAGCCGAGCGTGGCAATCGCGGTCGACGTGCGATCGGCGCGGTCGGATCCCGGCACGAGACGTACGTCGTTCACTTTGAAATGGGTGCGTAACTGTGCGCCGCGGGGGTCGGTTCCAAACCACGTGGCAAGGTGCACGGTACGACCGAGGCGTGCAAGCCCTACCGCGACATTGGCGGGAGAGCCGCCGGGATGCTCGGAGAGGGCACCGGCGGAGTCGATCACACCGTCGATGAGGGCTTCACCGATGACGAGGGCGGATCTCATTCGGCCTCTTCGGCGGTGTCGCTCGCGTCACCGGCTTCGGTGCGCTGGAGTTTTTCGCGGGCGGAGGTGAGGAAGGCTTCGCAGTGCGCGGCGAGCTCTTCGCCGCGTTCCCACAGTTCCATGGATTCTTCGAGGGAGTCCGTTCCTGCTTCGAGCGTGCCAACGATCGCGATGAGTTCATCGCGGGCTTGCTCGTAGGTGAGTTCGGCGACGGGGCGTGGGGATGTCATGGAGTCTCCAGTGGGGATTTCGACACCGTGACGGCAAAAGCGCCTTCCGCCACGCGGGCGTGAAGCGTGCTGCCGACGACGGCCATGGACGGTGAGCTTACTACTCGGCCATCGCCGGTACGTAACACGGCGTAACCCCGTTCAAGGGTGGCTCCCGGGCTAAGCGCGCGAAGAGTCGTGGTCAGGCCCTGGATCTGGTGGCTCGCAGACGCCAGTGCGTGGGTGAGGGTTTGGCGGGCGCGCGCGCGCAAGGCCGTGAGCAGTTCAATGTGGGGGATGACGAGTGTTTCGGGGCGGGCCATGACGGGGCGCTGCATGAGGCCGGTGAGTCCGGTGAACTCCCGCTCGATGCGGGCGCCCATCGTGGCTCGGATTCGGGCGCGCGCCGTGTTGAGATGGCGGAGTTCCTCGCTGACGTCGGGTACGACCCGTTTCGCGGCAGCGGTGGGGGTGGAGGCGCGGTAGTCGGCAACGAGGTCGAGGAGTGGAGCGTCGGTTTCGTGACCGATTGCCGACACGATCGGCGTGGTGGCGTGGGAGGCCGCGCGCACCAGAGTCTCGTTAGAGAAGGGGAGCAGGTCCTCAACCGAGCCTCCGCCCCGGGTAATGATGATGACATCAACCTCGGGATCGGCGTCGAGTTCTTGGAGCGCGGCGATGACTTGGGGCACGCAGTTCGGGCCCTGCACCGCGACCTCCCGGAGCTCAAATTGCACGGCGGGGTAGCGGAGGCGTGCGTTCACAATGACGTCGTCTTGAGCCTTGGCCTTCGCGCCGGAGATGAGCCCGATCTTGCGTGGAATGAACGGGAGCGGCTTCTTGCGCTCGGCTGCGAACAACCCTTCGGCGGCGAGGATGCGGCGGAGCTCTTCGATTCGGGCGAGGAGTTCACCGACGCCGACGGCGCGGATTTCTCGGGCGCTCATGTTGAGCGTGCCGCGCTTTTCCCACAGTTGCGGTTTGACGTGTACGACGACGTGTGCGCCCTCTTCCACCGGAACGGGCATTGCGCGCAGGGTGTGTTTGGGAACGGTGACGCTCAGCGACATGTCGATTGAGATGTCACGCAGGGTGATGAACGCCAGTGAGGAGGCATTCGTCGCGTTGAGTTGCACGATCTGACCCTCGACCCAGACCGGGGACATTCGGGCGATGTACTCAGACATTTTGCGGCTGAGCAACTGCACGGGCCATGGGGCCTCAGCGGTTGTCTCGGCGGCGGTCGCGGGAAGGGGAATGGTCATGGGGTCTAGCTTGCCTCACTGGGTACCGTTCGATGCCTCAATGTGATGGTCTGTAAACAGCTCGGCCTTCTTCGCAGGTACGGCCATCGTCTCGATCGGGTCGCGCAGCGTGAAAGCGTCGCTGAGATCCTGGAGCTCCGCAAACCGCTTGGCCTGCGGCACGAGTGTGGAATCGATCGACCGGTTGAGCCGGTTGAACGCGCTGACCGTATCGTTGAGCCGCTTGCCGAGGTCGTCGAGGTGGCGCCCGAAGATCCCAAGACGCTTATGGAGCTCGCGGCCCGTGGTGAAAATTTTCTGCGCGTCGTCGGCTAGGCGTTCCTGACGCCACGTGTAGGCGACCGTGCGTAGCAGCGCCACGAGCGTTGCCGGGGTTGCGACAATAACGTTCTGTGTGAACGCGTTTTCTAGCAGATGCGGATCAGTGCTCAGGGCGGCGGAGAGCATCGCATCGGAAGGAACGAACATGACGACGAACTCGGGCGTGTGGGTGAGGTGCTCCCAGTAGGCCTTGCCCGCGAGTGAATCAACGTGGGTGCGCATATGGCGAGCGTGAGCAGCCATGCGCCCTGCCCGCTCGCCGTCATCATCGGTTTCTGCGGCGTCAAGAAACGCCGACAACGAGACCTTGGCATCGACAACGATCTGCTTGCTCCCGGGCAGGTGGACGACCATGTCGGGGCGGTGCTTCTCACCGTCGGCTTCGATACTCATTTGCTCGCTGAAGTCGACGTGATCGAGCATGCCGGCGACTTCGACGACGCGGCGTAGTTGGAGTTCTCCCCACTGACCACGTACGTGAGATGCGCGAAGTGCCTTGGTGAGCTGCGTCGTCTCTGATCGAAGAGCGTCCGAGGCGCTCGTCATCATTTTGATTTGCTCTGCGATTGCGCCGTTGGCTTCTGCGCGTGCGACCTCAGCTGCAGTCATTTGTTTGTGGACGCCTTCGAGTGACTTCGTTAGCGGTTCGACGAGTGCCTTGACCGCGGCCTCACGCTTGGCGAGTTCGGCGGTGCTTGCGGCCTGGGTGCGGGCGAGGCGTTGTTCGGCTTGGTCGAGGAAAACCGAGGTGTTCCGTTCAAGAGCCTTGGCAGCGAGGGCATCGAAGGTGTCGGACAGACGGGTGTGGTCGCCCTTGATCTCTTCGAGGCGCTGATTGAACAGCTCACGTTGATCAGCAAGGCGCTGCGCGGATTCCGCGCTGACCTGCTCGAGGCGAGATTCAAGGGCAGCGGCGTGAGCCTGCTGCACCGCGATGTCAGCAGACATGCGCGAGCGGGTCAGGACCCAAGCGAGCACAGCGCCGAGGGCCAATCCGATGGCGGCAGAGATCATCATCGCGGGAGTCATGCATTCAGCATTACAGGAGCCTCTGACATTGTGAGCGATCGGACACCGCGGGCCGCTAAAAATCGCGGGTTTGGCAGATAGAATTGTGCCTCGTGGCTTTAACAATTGGTATCGCTGGACTCCCCAACGTGGGAAAGTCCACCCTGTTTAACGCGCTGACCCGCGCGACCGTCCTCGCCGCGAACTATCCGTTCGCGACGATCGAGCCGAACATCGGGGTGGTGCCGCTACCCGACCCACGCCTTAACCAATTGGCGGAGATCTTTGGATCGCAGAAGATCCTGCCCGCCGTCGTGAGCTTC
>CAYVDF010000037.1:0-13365 GCA_964450475.1 uncultured Pseudactinotalea sp. | reverse complement strand
TGCGCTCCCGCGAGGATGGCCCCGGAGGCGATGACTCCCTCGCCGGGGCGTACGGCAAAATCTACGACACCTACGGCCGTGACGAAGCGATCGCCCGCGCCCAGTCGCTCGTGTTCCACCCCGTGCTCACCGCCCACCCAACCGAAGCCCGCCGCCGCGCCGTCAGCAGCGCGATCCGCCGCATCACCGACCTGCTCGCTGAACGCGACGACCCCCGCATGAGCGAGGTCACCCTCGCGCGCAACTCCCGCGCAATGCTCGCCGAAATCGACACGTTGTGGCGCACCTCCCCGCTGCGCATGGACAAACCCACGCCGCTCGACGAAGTGCACACCGCGATGGGGGTCTTCGAAGAAACACTCTTCGACGTCCTGCCCGTCATCTACCGGCAGATCAACGATTTATTAACGGACGGCGACACTCGCCACGAGCCCCTCGCCCGACCGTTCGTACGGCTCGGGTCGTGGATCGGAGCGGATCGGGATGGGAATCCGAACGTCACCGCCTCGATCACCCGCAAGGCTGCAGATATCGGTGCCGAGCATGTGCTCACCAAACTTGCTGAAACCGTGCGCGAGGTCGGTGCGGCGCTGACGATGGACGCGCGCTCGACCCCGCCGAGTGAGGCGCTGAAGTCCCTGTGGAACAAGCAACGCTCGTGGGCGGCGGAACTGAGCGCGCAGATCGCGAAAGAATCCCCAGACGAGCCGCACCGGCAGGTCATGCTCATGATCGCCCAGCGCGTGCGCGCCACGCTGCGCCGCGATGCTGATCTCGCCTACCGCGAACCCGCCGATCTGCTCGCAGACCTGAAGATCGTGCAGGAATCCCTCGCCGCGGCAGGAGATGCGCGCCGCGCCTACGGCGACATCCAAGACCTCATGTGGCAGGTCGAGACCTTCGGTTTCCACCTCGCCGAGCTCGAGGTTCGCCAGCACTCTGAGGTGCACCGCCGCGCGCTCGCAGAACTGGAGGGTGGCGAGCCCGGTGAGATGACCGAGGAAGTCCTAGAAACCTTCCGCGCGATGGCCGCGGTGCAGCGCCGCTACGGCCCCGATGCCGCCCGCCGCTACATCATCTCGTTTACGACCGATGCCCGCGATGTGGCGAACGTCTATGCCCTCGCCCGTGAGGCACTCGGGGAGCAGGCCCTCGTGCTCGACGTTATCCCCCTGTTTGAGACGTTCGACGATCTGCACAACGCCCCAGCTGTGCTCGATGCGATGCTGCAGATCCCCGAGTACGCCGCGCGCCTCGACGAAACGGGTCGCCGAGTTGAGGTCATGCTCGGATACTCGGACTCCTCCAAGGACGTCGGCCCCGTATCCGCGACGCTCGCGCTGTATGAGGCGCAGCAAAAAATCGCGGAATGGGCAACACGCAACGCCATCGAACTCACGCTCTTTCACGGCCGCGGCGGCGCGCTTGGGCGCGGCGGCGGGCCCGCAAACCGCGCCGTGCTCGCCCAACCACCGGGCTCCGTTGATGGCCGCTTCAAACTCACCGAGCAAGGCGAAGTAATCTTCGCCCGCTACGGCCACCCGCGAATCGCCGCGCGCCACATCGAACAGGTCGCCGCAGCAACGCTCCTTCAGGGCACGTCGGAGATCACCGAGCGTAATGACGCCGCAGCCAAACGCTTCGCCGACCTCGCCTCCCGCCTTGATGAGCTCGCGCGCGAGCGGTTCTTCGATCTCGTTAAATCTGACGGGTTCGCCCCGTGGTTCGCTACCGTCACCCCGCAGGAAGAAGTCGGCTGGCTCGCCATTGGCTCACGCCCTGCCCGGCGCGGCCTCAGCGTTGAGTCACTCGAGGACCTCCGTGCGATCCCGTGGGTGTTCGCCTGGACCCAGGCGCGCATCAACCTGACGGGCTGGTTCGGCCTCGGATCCGCGCTCGAGGGGGTCGGGGATCTCGAGCTTCTTCAAGACGCGTACGAATCGTGGCCGCTGTTCTCCACGATGATCGACAACGTTGAGATGTCGCTCGCGAAAACCGACGAGCGGATCGCCCAGCGCTACCTCGAACTCGGTGATCGCGACGACCTTTCGGAGATGGTGCTGAGTGAACTCGCCCTCACGCGTGAGTGGATCGTCAAGATCACCGGCCAAGAGCGGCTCCTTGCCGGGCACCGCGTACTCGGTCGGGCCGTGCAGCTGCGCAGCCCCTACGTCGACGCCCTGTCGTTGCTGCAACTTCGGGCACTCCGCAGTCTTCGGGCAACCGACGGCTCCGACGTGGACACCGACGCCCAGGTGCGCCGCCTTATGCTGCTCACCGTTAACGGGGTTGCCGCCGGCCTACAAAACACCGGGTGATCGCCCATGGGGTTTAGGATTGAACCCATGTCGACTCAAGAAGTGATCCGCAAGGACGGGCGCCGCCCCGGCGAACTCCGCCCCGTCACCTTCACCCGCGGCTGGTCCGACCACGCTGAAGGTTCTGTTCTCGTTCAGTTTGGCGGCACCAGAGTGCTGTGCACCGCCTCGTTCGAGGCCGACGTGCCCCGCTGGCGCCGAGGATCGGGCAAGGGCTGGGTCACGGCTGAGTATGCGATGCTCCCGCGCGCAACGAACACGCGCTCCGACCGAGAATCCGTGCGCGGCAAGATCGGCGGGCGCACACACGAGATTTCCCGCCTCATTGGCCGGGCCCTTCGGGCGATCGTCAACCTAGAAGAACTCGGGGAGAACACGATCGTCATTGACTGCGACGTGCTTCAAGCCGACGGCGGTACCCGCACCGCGGCGGTCACCGGCGCCTACGTCGCGCTCGCCGATGCCGTGCGCTGGGGTCAGGAGCACGGCCACATTAACCCAGGCGCTACTGTACTGACGGATTCGGTCGCGGCCGTGTCCGTTGGAATTATTGACGGCGTACCGATGCTTGATCTGCCGTACGAAGAAGACGTCCGCGCCGACACGGACATGAACATCGTCATGACGGGCGCCGGCGGGTTCGTCGAAGTCCAAGGCACCGCCGAGGGAGCAACGTTTGAGCGCACTGAACTCGATGCGCTCCTGACACTCGCCGCCGATGGTATCGCCGAGCTCACGGCCGGCCAGCGCCGGGCGCTTGCGACGCCGTTTTTGCGCCCAGAAACCCCGGGACCAATCCAATGAGCCAAACGGTTATCCTCGCAACGCACAACCCGGGCAAACTCGCAGAACTCCGCGGGATCCTCACCGGCGTGCTCGCGCCCGAAGAGATCACGACCGCTGAGGAACTCCACCTCGCCGACGTCCGCGAAACCGGCGTCACCTTCGCCGAAAACGCACTGATCAAAGCACGCGCCGTGGCGCACGCGACGGGAAAGGTCGCGCTCGCGGATGACTCCGGGCTAGCCGTCGACGTGCTCGGCGGCGCACCTGGGGTGTTCTCCGCGAGGTGGGCCGGAACGCACGGTGACGATGCCGCGAATATTGCCCTCCTGCTGGCCCAACTCTCCGATATCGCGGAAGAACATCGCAGCGCCGCATTTGTGTGCGCCGCTGCGCTCGTCACCCCCGATGGTCGTGAGGTGGTCGAGCATGGCTTCCTGCGCGGCACGCTGCTCACCGAGCCCCGCGGTACGGGCGGTTTTGGTTACGACCCGATCCTGCAACCCGATGGGTATGAGATCTCTACTGCCCAGATGAGCCCGGATGAGAAGAACTCGATTTCCCACCGCGGGCAGGCCTTCCGTGCGCTCATTCCGCACCTGCGCGAGGCCCTTGCCGTATCCTAGGAGAGCAGGCAATGACGTGGTGGACGGATAGCTCACTCACCGAGCTCGGGCTCCTCGCGCTCGCGTTCGTCCTCGTTTCCCTCATCGGGCTCGAGCGCCAGTTCCACCAAAAGTCTGCCGGCTATCGCACCCACGTGCTTGTTGGAACCGGGGCCGCGGCGTTCACCCTCATCTCGGCTCATGGGTTCACGACGATACTCAACACGGAACCCTCGCCCGACCCTGCGCGGATCGCGGCTCAGATCGTTTCCGGTGTTGGTTTCATCGGTGCTGGCGTGATTTTCACCCGCCGCAATTCGGTGCGCGGCCTCACCACGGCCGCCACCATCTGGGTCGCCGCCGCCGTCGGGATGGCGGCGGGTTCGGGAATGATCTCACTCGCCATCGGCCTGACGGCCATGCACCTGTTCGCGCTCCTTGCGATGGGGCCGCTCGTGGCCAAGATGCCCACCCGCGACACGAACCGCATTGTTCGAATCACGTACAACGACGGCGAGGGCGTTCTGCGGGATCTACTCTCTACGGCCACCGACGAAGGCTTCTCGGCATTCATCCTCTCGACCCGCCGCTTCGACGATAGTGATCTCGTGGAGTTGGATGCCCGGTTTAAGGGCAAGGCACCGCTCCAGGGTCTCATGTCAACGTTGCACCACATGGAAGGTGTGCGCGAAGTGCACCTCGTTCGCTCCGAAGATGATGACGACGAAGAGGATGACTCCTAGGCTCGAACCCGAGCCATCAGCCAGGCGAGCACGCGCCAGCCGACGAGGCCGGCAAGGAGCATCCCGAACGTGACGTACGGGAAGCCGCCGGTCACGCTGCCGCCGGTTGCTCCCCGAATCGCGAGTCCGCCGCCAGCGGTGATGAGCCAAATGAGAACACCAGCTGGCCACGGCTGTGACCACGCCTCGGGGCTGTGCGGAGTGCGGGCGAGCAAGATCCTATGCGCGCCGAGGGAGGACCACGCGATGACGAGCGCCGCCACGAACGGCCACAGCGCAACGACCAGCCCGCCAAGACCTGACGCCTCGTGGGTGCGTCGCCCGAGCGCGACGAAAAGCACGATGAGGGTGAGGTCGAAGAGGAAGGCGTGGCTCGCCGTCTTCGAATAAGACGCGCTCACAGAAGCCGCCCTGCCCAGGCAAGAGCCGTGCGGATGAGCGCGGCGTGACCATCGACGAGGTCACCGATGATCGCTGGATCGATGATCTCCTCGGGTGAATGCCATGCGACTTCGAGGGCGTCCTGGGAGGGGCGGCACTCGCCCTCAACTGGGATGACGTATGCGAGCGAGACGGCGTGTTGGCGTTCGTCGTAGTACGGAGTGATTCCCGGCGTGGGGAAATACTCGGCGACGGTGAACGGCACGAGCGAGGTGGGGATCCTCGGGAAGGCAAGCGGCCCGAGATCCTTGTCGATGTGGCGTGCGATCGCGTCGCGCAGCTGCTCGTGGTACATCACCCGCCCGGAGACGAGCGCGCGTTGGATGCCGCCCGTACGGGGGGTGCGTAGGAGGGTGGCGATCTGGGTGATAACGCCATCGCCGTTGACGCGCACGGGAATGATATCGACGTAAAGGAACGGGATCCTGCGCCGCAACGAGGCGAGCTCGTCGGGGGTGAAGAAGCTACCGTGTTCGTCACGAATTGTTTTGCTCACACCCTATTTCTATCCCAGAGTGCGACGAGAATCATCCCACGCGCCGTGTCACCGCAGCACGCGGTCGGCGAGAACCGCCAGTTGGGTGCGGTTGGCAAGGTCGAGTCGGGTGAGCATCTGGTTGAGGTGAGACTTCACGGTACCCTCCGACACATAGAGCTCTTTGGCGATCTCCCGGTTGGAGTGACCGTGGCGAAGAAGGCTGGCGATCTCCCGCTCGCGCGGGGTGAGTAGATCGAACGCGCGGCGCGCGGATTCCGCTGGCGCAGGCGGGAGTGCAGCGCGCATTGCCTTTGCGGCAGCAGGGGAGTAGAACGGCTCCTCCGTCAGAGCGGAGTAGGCAGCGCGAATGAGATCTTCGTTCGGCGAGGCTTTGACGACGAAGCTGCACGCCCCAGCATTGAGCGCATCCACGCAGGTGTCGTCGGCGTTGAGCGATGTGAGCACAACGACCTCGGGCGGATCGGGCAGGGCACGGATCGCGCGCGTTGCCTGGCTTCCATCCATTCGGGGCATCTGCAGATCCATGAACACGACGTCGGGCCTGAGCTTCTTGACGAGTTCGATCGCTTCGATTCCATCTGAGGCTTGCCCGATGACCTCGAGCCCGTCGTCGCTGGAGAGGATGGCGCTGAGGCCAGTGCGCACTAACGGCTCATCATCAACGATGAGGACGGTGATGGGCATGGGTTTTATCCTCCTGGGCGGGTGTGCCACGGCACCCAGACTTGCACGACGAACTGGCCGTTCTCTGCTCCGGAGTGTAACCAACCACCGAGCTGTTCAACGCGCTCTGCCGCACCAATGATGCCAGAGCCACTGCCGATATCCGGCCCGGTGGCGCCGTGGTGCCCGCCGGCTGCTGGAAGCACCGGAATTGGGTTCGAAGCAACGATCCGAATCCCGCCCTCGGAGGGCTTGCCGGTGATGCGCAGGGTGAGGGTGTGGCCGGGTGCGTGTTTTGTTGCGTTCGTCAGCAGTTCCTGCACCACTCGGTACACCGCGCGTTCAACGGCTCCCGGAGTCTGGCCGCTATCTTGCACGTCGATCTCTGCGTAGATGAGGGCGCCATTGGCTTGGTTCTGTGCAACTAGCTCGTGAAGATCGGACAATGTTGTTACTGGGGCGCTTTGGCTGCGATACGTGCGCACGATGTCGTGCATCTGGGAGGTTGCCTCCTGAACCGCAAACTGCAATTGCTGCGCGTGGGAGGAAACGGCCGCTGGGTCATCGGCCTGTGCGCGCACCGCCCCCGACAGCAGTGAGACCGACGCGAGGGCATTACCCAGCGAGTCGTGCAGTTCGCGCGCGATTCGCTCGCGCTCTTCATACCGGGCGATCTCGCCCTGAAGGTGGAGATTTCGCACCCGAGTGCTAGCCTCCTGCTGGACCGCGGCGGCAGCCTGCGTGCGGGCCCGCGATATTGCGATGATGCCAAGGACGATCGCCATGAGGATCGCCGCAATAAGTGGGGCGGTGTAGAAGGGGAGTTCCGAGGCCCAGTCCGCACCACCGGTTCGCCCAAGCACGATTGCGGTGAGCGAGTGGGCGGGGTCCGGCGAAGCCATGTCGCGCACGACGGCGAGGTAGGTTGCGGCGGTGACCGCGATCGCCCCGCCCCATTGCCACGGATCCTTCCAGAACGCAGTGGTTCGCCTGCGGATGAGGGATCCGAGCGCGATCCATGCGGTGCTCGATCCGATCGTGAGGATGAGTGCGGCCACCGTGGTGATGACGAGGACGCGCTCGGGCAATCGCCGGCGCCACACGAGCACGAATGGAACTGTGAACGCCCCGAGCAAGGAAAGTACAAGGTAGATCGAGGGATCCCCCGGATGCAGCGCCGAGAAAACGAGGTTGTTCACGGAGGCAAGCAGCGCAAAGCCGACCCACACAGCGGTGCGGATCCGTGCTGCCCATCGAGAACTCCTCGCCATACCCCCAAGGGTAGGCCGTGGGTCTGACGGCCACCCCTCTATCTTTCGGCCAAACCTTTCTGGCTCTTTGGGCGATGTGCGCAGGCGGGCTCACCGGGTGAGATGGAGGTGCTAAGAAATTAACCACTCTGTAGGAAAGGTCACCAGATGTCTGAGTACCCGGGCTACTCCAGCCCCAACGCCCCACAAAGCCCGCCACCAGAGGGCGCGCCAGTGCTTACCTCGCCGGACGCCTCGGCTCCGAAAGCGAAAAACACGATCGCAACGGTCGCATTGGTGACGGCGATTGTCGGCTTCATCTTCGCCGTCATCCCTGGCGCGATGATCGTCGGGTGGATTCTCCTGCCCGTGGCGTTCATTCTTTCGATCGTCGGCCTCGTCCAGAGCGGCAAGCCGAAGGGGCGGGCCATCGCTGCGCTCATCGTCTCGGTCGTCGGCACGATCGTTGGCATCATCGCATTCACCTCCCTAGTTGGCAGCGCAATTGACGATGCATTGAGCGACAAATCTGAGGTCGTGCTTCCTCAGGATGAGGAAACCTCCGGGATCGTCGACTCAGGCGACGACACGGAGGGGTCTGCCACCGAAGAGGAATCCACCGAAGGGGAAGCCACCGGGGCGGCACCAGATGGCACCCGCGCGAACCCCGTGCCGCTAGGCTCAACCATTCGTACCGACGACTGGGAGGTCAAGGTGATCTCCTTCGACGCTGATGCTACCGAAGATGTTATGAAGGCGAACCCGTACAACGAGGAACCCACGAGCGGCAATATCTACGCACTGATCGAAGCGGAGGCAACGTATGTCGGTGACGAGTCTGCCCACCCTTGGATCGACATTAGCTTCGCCTTTGTCACCGATTCTGGAGCAACGATCCTCTCCAGCGACTCCTTCGTTGTCGCGCCAGAGCCACGATTTAACGACATTGGGGAGCTCTACGAGGGCGGAAGTGGAACCGGGTACGTCGCGATTGAAATCCCTGAAGGTGAAAGTGGACTCTTGCGAGTCTCGCCGGGTTGGTTCGCCGACGACGTGTTCGTCGCAATCAACTAGGCACGAGAACGCTCGTTGACCGGCGCCCGCGGAGATGTGTCCCCATGACATCGCCGCGGGCGTCTTAGCTTGAGCCTGAGCGGCCACAAGAGTTACTTCGCCCACGAAAGTTGCGTCCGTCTTGGACTGAAAGTTAGGCTTGTCTAACTTTCCTATATAGGCGAACTCTTCATGGTGGTGAGAGCGTGGCTGAGGCTGGCATAGCCCTACGCGTGCGCGGGCTGTGCGCCGGCTACGGCGGTTTCGACGTGCTGCGCGGCATCGACGTCGACATCCGCGATGGCGCAATGACCGGAATCATCGGACCAAACGGTGCCGGCAAATCCACGTTTCTTAAAGCCCTTATCGGTCAGACCCGCACCGGCGGCACGGTCGAACTCTTGGGTAAGCCGCTCCGAGATTTGCGCCCGATCGCCTACGTTCCCCAGCGTGCAGCCGTGGACTTCGCCTTCCCGATCACCGCACTCGAAGTTGCCTCACAAGGCACCTACGCCTCACTCCCGTGGTGGCGGCGGCCTGGGCGTAGCGAGCGCGAATGGGCCCTAGAGTGCCTCGACGTCGTCGGGATGGCGAGCGTCGCACACGAACCTATCGGCGCACTCTCCGGGGGCCAGGCTGCTCGGGTTTTTATCGCTCGCGCACTCGCTCAACGCCCCGCAGCGTTTCTCCTCGATGAGCCGTTCGCCGCCATCGACGTCGCGAGTGCCGAGCGGATTCACAACGTGCTGCGCCGGCAGGCAGACGATGGCAAGGCCGTTGTCACCGTCCACCACAACCTTGACCAGGTCGCAGAGTTCTTCGACCACATCATCGTTCTCGCTGGCGACCTCATTGCCGCTGGGCCTGTCGATAAGGCCTTCACCCCCGCGGTACTCGCGCGCGCATTCCCTGATGCCCAAGCCCTCGCGGATCTTTCTTCCGAGGCAGGCGAGTCATGAACGGCGACCTCTCGTTCATCAGCGCCATCGGCGAATACGCCTTCCTCCAGCGCGCACTCATCGTCGCCGTGGTCGTTGGCGTCGTCAGCGGCGTCGTCGGTTCGATTGTTATCCTGCGCGGACTGAGCCTCATGGGCGATGCCATCTCCCACGCGGTCCTTCCCGGTGTCGCCGTGAGCTACATGCTCGGTGTCAATATGTTCCTCGGCGCGATGGTCACCGGCCTTGCAACCGCACTCGGGATTACCTACGTCGAACAACGCACCCGCCTGAAGGCCGACACCGCGATCGGGGTAGTTTTTTCTGGCGCGTTCGCCCTCGGAATCATCGCTATCACCAAGGCGGAGGCGTCGACCAACCTCAACAACATCCTCTTTGGCAACCTCCTTGCGATCACGACGAACGATCTCATCCTCACACTCATCGCCGCGGCGCTCGCGTTCGTCGTCATCGAACTGTTCTATCGACACTTGCTCATCACAACGTTTGATCCCGCAGTTGCGCCAACGTATGGATCCTCCCCTCGTGCGATGCACTATCTCCTCATGGTCGTATTGACGGCGGTCACGGTCGCCGCCCTGCAGGCCGTCGGGATCATCCTCGTTGTCGCGATGCTCGTCACCCCCGCCGCTACCGCGCTGCTGTTCGCCCGAAGCTTGCGCTCGATGATGATCAGCGCCGCAGTGATCGGTGCGTTCGCCTCCGTTGCTGGGCTGTATCTGAGCTTTACACTGAACCTGCCATCGGGCCCTGCGATCGCCGTGGTACTCGCAACTATTTTTCTCATCGCTTTCGTTATCAGTCGACTGCGGCTGCGCAAGAGTGCCGCAGCGATCGCCGCGCTCGCTCTGGGTGCCAGTGGCTGTGCCGCACCCAACGGTGAGGTCGACCAGGTCCCGCAGGAGACTGACGGCATCGCGATCGTCGCGACGTTTTCTCTGCTTGCCGATCTCGCTCAGCAGATCGCGGGCCCAGACGCCGAGGTGTACTCAATGGTTCCGCGCGGCACCGACCCGCACGAGTACCAGCCCCTGCCCGCCGATCTCGAAGCGGTGACCCGCGCTGATGTGCTCATCTGGAACGGCCTCGACATGGAGACTGGAGCAGGGTGGTTCACCAACCTGCTCGAGGTGGCAGGAAAAGATGTCGATTCACCACAAGTGATCGAAGCCGCTGCCGGCATTGATGCGCTCTCTCTCGATGGTGGGGCGAACGAGGTCAACCCACACGCGTTCATCTCCCCACGCGGGGGAATTCACTACACGCGAGTTATCGCCAATGGACTCGCTACGGTTGACCCAGCCAACGCGGCGGGCTACGAAGAGCGCGCAGAGGCACTCATCCAGACCCTGAAAGAGATCGATGCTCGCTATGCCTCAGAGCTCGGTGCACTGCGTTCCCCATACCTCGTCACGTCGGAACGAGCTTTCCAATACGTCGCGAACGACTACGGGCTAACCGAAGGCTATCTGTGGCAGATCGATACCGAGGAGCAGGGCAGTCCCGCGCAGCTCACGGGCTTGATCACCTTTATTCGTGAGCACGACGTGCCTGCGATACTCGTGGAGTCCAACGTTGACCGCCGCCCCATGGAAACCGTGTCTGCAGAGACGGGCGTACCGATCGTCGGTGAAGTCTATTCCGATGAGCTCGGTGCACCTGGGTCCGGCGCGGACACCTACGTCGGCTACCTCGAAACGAACCTCGAGGCCTACCTCACTGCGATGCGCAGATGATTTAGTGTCCAAGGTAAACACCTAGTGAACTCCTCGAAACAGAGATTGCACTCGCGGCGACCTTCCTCGAATATGGCGGTAACACTGCCTCTCGAAAGAATTCGACCATGAGCAACAAACCCAGCGTGTTGTTTGTCTGCGTCCACAACGCAGGCCGCTCGCAAATGGCTGCCGGCTACTTGCGCCACTTGGCAGGTGAGCAGATCGAGGTTCGGTCGGCCGGCTCAATGCCCGCGGATCAGATCAACCCCGTTGTTATCGCCGCGATGGCCGAGGAGGGGATCGAAATCACTGCCGAGCAGCCGAAGATCCTGTCGGACGCGGCGGTGGAATCCTCAGATGTTGTCATCACAATGGGATGCGGCGATGTGTGCCCGGTGTATCCCGGCAAACGATATGAGGACTGGGCGTTGGACGACCCGGCAGGTCAAGGAATCGACGCCGTGCGACCCATTAGGGACGAGATTCGACGCCGCGTAGAAACGTTGATTAGCGAGATTCTGAGATAAGAAATCTTGCAGCCTGGAAAAAGTGCGCGAGGTGGGACTTGAACCCACACGCCCTACGGGCACTGGAACCTAAATCCAGCGCGTCTGCCAATTCCGCCACTCGCGCGAGTGCACGATTAAACAGTCTAGCCGACGTTTAGCCGTGTTTTTGACCCGAGAAGTCTCAGGAAATGTGACGTTAGTCGATCTTTAGATCGCGGCGCAATTTCGCGACGTGACCGGTAGCGCGCACGTTGTATTGCGCGACATCCACGTTTCCTTCGGGGGAGACGACGATGGTCGAGCGGATAAGACCCTCGTAGGTGCGTCCGTAATTCTTCTTCTCACCCCACGCGCCGTAGGCTTCGATGACCGAACGCTCCGGATCGGCGGCAAGCGGGAAGGTCAGACCCTGTTTCTCGACGAACTTCGCGAGCTTATCGACCGGGTCTGGGGAGATACCCACGACCGTGTAGCCTGCGGCCTGCAACGAGGCGAGGTTATCGCGGAAGTCGCACGCTTGCTTCGTGCATCCTGGGGTGCCGGCCTTGGGATAGAAATAAATAATGACGCCCTTGTCGGCCTTTGGCAGGAGATCCCCGAGGGAGATTTCTCCGCCGGCGGCCGTGGGCAGGGTAAAGTCAGGGGCTTTTGCGCCCACCTCTAAACGCATGGTTCTCCTTATGCGAGGTTAATGTTTTGCGTGTCGCGCTCCATCGCCGCTTCGGCGAGGATCGCGTCCGCGAACCGCTCGGTCGCCCCCGGCGCGAGGGTCGTGTGAAGGTTGGCATCGATGAGCTCAAGCTCCATGAGCAGCGACGTGCCATCGGACTGCGTGACGACGTCAACACGTGCATACAGTAGCGGCCTCGAGCGGGTGTTACGACCCGGAACTCGGGCACGTGCGAAAGCGAGAACTTCCTGTCCTGCCTCGATCTCCTGCGGCGTTGCCACGTACGGGCGCAGGGTTTCTTGCTGGTAGGTCGCGGCGATGTCTTCACCATCGGGGGTGAGCATCGGCTCCTTGCGTACGGCGTGGGAGTACGTGCCGTGAAGGAAGATCAGGGAGACCTCACCGTGGGAGTCGATCTCCGGAATGTAGCGCTGCACCATCACTGAACGGTTATCATCGAGCAGTCGCTTCGCGTGCTCAATCGCGAATCGGCGAGAGTCGGCATCGACGGCGGTGTACCGCCCGGTGTCGACGGTGCCTGCGGAGATCGCCGGCTTGATCACGAATTCTTCGCGTGCGGGGAAGCGGTTGTGCAGGTCGCGCTTTTCCCACAGGCGGTTCGGTTCGAGCCAGAGCGTCTCGATGACGGGCAGGCCGTGTTCTGCGAGTGGCTGGAGGTAGTGCTTGTCGATGTTCCAGCGCAGAACGTTCGGCGGGTTCACGAGCCGGGGCACGCTCTTGGCCCAGGTGAGGAACTCCTCAATTCGGTCAGAGGCGTCCCACGCGGCGATGATCACGGCGAGATCAAACTCGTCCCAATCAACCGTGGGGTCGTCCCACTGAACGATCGTCGGTTCCGCTCCGCGCGACTTCAGGGCGTCTGCGATCGGCTGGCTTTCGTCGTTAAGCTCCTGGTAACCAGCAGTGGTCACGAGGGCAATACGTGGGGTAGTACTCACACGATTACCGTACCCGGAAAATAGCCCGAATGGGCCGGGGAATGGTGTGAGGTTGGCCAAGAGCCGCACCAACCTTGCTTGCCTAGGCACGGAGTTCAGCGGCTGCTGCGGTGGGATGGGTGTCGTTCCACGGCAGTGCGTAGCGAATGCTCTCCTCGTTGTTACCGAGAGCAACGAGCCAGTGCTGCCGGCCCC
>CAYVDF010000036.1:0-13454 GCA_964450475.1 uncultured Pseudactinotalea sp. | reverse complement strand
ACGGCGGTAGGCTTCAGCGAAAAGGGGAACCTCGTCGTCATAATTGACGGTGGCATCATCCTCATGCACGACATCTACCCAGAAACGGTGGAGGCGGTGCCAAAGATACTCAAGAAGCTGCGCGCGGAAGGGTTTGAGTTCGTGACCGTCTCGACGTTGCTCGGCGAGACCAAGCCTGGCAAGACCTATCGAGCGCGACCGAAGCAGTAGCATTATCGTTGGACTGATTCCGCATGTGCGTCAGTAAACCTGTCTAGCCTTGAGAAAAAGCGCGTAAAAGAGCACGCGTTTAATCTCATGTGCAACACAACCAAACCACAAGGGCCAGAGAATGCGCCATCGGCGCAGACGTTCGACAGCGTCGCCGAACTCCTCAAAGTGATTGAGCCCGGCATGCGCCTGTGCACCAGCGACTTCACCGGCTGGGCAGACGTGCTGGAGGTCCACGACGATGGCACCCGTGAGTACACAATGGAGCACCTGCTGGAGTGGGACCCCGAGGTCATGCTCGTGTCGACCCGAGAGAACATCGAGGAGATGAAGGCCGACGATCGATACGCCGGCATCACCGCGGTGAAGGACGACGAGATGTACATCATCCCGGCCGTTGCCCACATCTGGGGTAACCGCACCGTGGAACAGCCTCTGACCGTGCTGTGGGCGCTGCACAAGCTTTACCCCGAGTGACTGAGCCAAGACGCCCTCGAGAAGGAGATCTTCGACTTCTACTCGCACTTCTTCAAGTACGACCTCAGCGATGAACAGCTCGAGGAGATCATCAACCGCCAGTAGCGGTGAATTCAAGGGTGCGCTACCGGCCTCGTTGGAGCCGGCAGTGCACCCTTTGTGTTGGCGCCCGGCGCCGGTTGACAGATCGCGAGAGCGACCTCAGAATGAGAGATGAACCACCTATCATAAAGCTCGTGGGTGGAGAATTTCACAGAGAAGTGAGCGAAAATGTCGCATCAATCGCAGCACGAATCCCTCGCGCCCCTGACGGTGCACGACGGAGTCCACACGATCATGCTCAACCGCCCTGCACGTCACAACGCCCTCATTCCCGAACTGCTCACTGACGTGCGCTCCTCGATCGCGCAGGCGCGCGAGGACGGCGCGGCTTGCCTTGTGCTCCAAGCGGCGGGCCGGTCATTTTCTACCGGGGGAGACGTGGCGGAGTTCGCGGCCCGATCGGGGCCCGAACTCGAAGAATATGCACGAGTTATCGTCGGGGAGCTCAACGAGGTGATCATGGATTTGATCGCCCTGAAAACTCCGGTGGTCGCGGCCGTGCACGGGCCAGTGACGGGCGGCTCGCTTGGCCTGGTATTGGCCGCGGATATTGCCGTTGGTGCCCCAAGCGCATGGTTTCAGTCGTTCTACAACGACGTCGGGTTCAGCCCTGATGGTGGCTGGACCGCGTTGTTGCCGCGGCAGGTGGGCAGGGCTCGAGCGAGCGCCTGGCTGCTCAATAATGTGCGGATCTCTAGCCAGACGGCGCACGAGGTCGGGTTGCTCACTCACATCGACGAGAACCCTGCAACCCTCGCTCACGAGCTCGCCCGAGATATCGTGTCCCGCCCTCCGGGTTCCATCGGTCGCACGAAGGCGCTCCTCGGCCCAGACCTGCGCGACGTGCGTGCGGGTCTCGATCGGGAGCTGGAGCAGTTCGTTGACCAAATCCTCACCGAGGAAGCCCACCGAGGGATGGCAGCTTTTCTTGGCGGGGCTCCCCGTGGAGACGTGAACTGATGAAGATCCCTGACCTGGCAACGAAGCAAGCTGAGTTAAGGGCGCAAGACGTCGCGTTCATCGACCCCGATGGCGGAGCGGAGTTCACCTACGAGCAGATTAATGCCCGCGCCAGTCGGATCGCCGAATTCCTTGCCGAGCACTGGGGCGTGAGGCGGGGTGACCGGGTGGCCACCCTCATGCACAATCAGGTCGAGGCGGTCGAGCTCCTGTTTGCGTGCGCCAAGCTTGGGGCTGTTCTCGTTCCCTTAAACTGGCGGCTTGCGCAGCGCGAGTTCGAGTATGTGCTGCGCGATGCTACTCCTAGGGGAATCGTGCACGATGCCGCCAATGCGGAGATGGCCGGCCTCCTCGCCCAAAGCAACCGCGGTGACGATGGGCCGCTGCGTCTCCTTGGGTTGGGCGGCGGGTCCGCCGGTTATGAGGAGGCAGTCGGTCAAGCGTCGGGACGCATCCTCACCCACGACCCGAGAGACGAAAACGACCTGTGGTACCTCATCTATACCTCCGGCACCACGGGCCAGCCCAAGGGGGTCTATCAGACCCCGGGCATGACTCTGGCGAACTACTTCAACATCGGCATTGCCACAGAGTTAACCGGCTCCGACACCTTCCTTTCGGTGCTCCCTCTCTTTCACACCGGGGGCTGGAACCTCTACCTGTTGCCCATGTTCCTCGTCGGCGGCACGACGATCGTGCCGCGCGGTTTCGACCCGAACGAGGCCATCGATATCCTCACCGATCAGGCGACGGTGTTCTTTGGGGTTCCGGCGATCTACCAGGCAATTGTCGAGCAGGAACAGTTCGATGGCGCTGACTTCTCTCGCGTGCGCTCGTGGGCGGCCGGGGGCGCTGCCATGCCCGTGCCGTTGCTCCACCGGTTGGACAGCCGCGGCATCCAGGTGCGCCAGGGCATGGGAATGACGGAAACCGGCCCGACTGTTTTCCTCCTCGATGAGGGCAACGCGATTCGAAAGGCGGGCTCGGTCGGAAAGCCGCAGCCGTTCGTCGATGTGCGAATCGTCGATTCACGCGGCCGAGACCTTCCCCAGGGGGAGCGGGGCGAGCTGCTCTTCCGTGGCCCCGGGATCACGCCCGGGTACTGGAATAAACCAGATGAAACGAAAGCAGCGTTTTATCCCGGTGACTGGTTCCGTTCAGGGGACATCGGCGTACGCGACGAGGACGGCTTCTACTACATCGTCGACCGCGCCAAGGACATGTACATCTCCGGCGGGGAGAACGTCTATCCCGCGGAGGTCGAAGAGGTCCTGCTGGAACTGCCGCAGGTGCGTTCCTGCGCCGTTATCGGCGTGCCCGATGAACGGTGGGGGGAAGTTGGCAAGGCTTTCCTTGAACTCCGGCCGGGGCAGACCATCAGCGCCGAGGAGGTGCGCGCCTTTTGCCGCGAGCACCTCGCCCGTTACAAGGTGCCTGTCTACGTGGACGTTGTCGAGGAGCTCCCCCGCAACGCCACCGGTAAGGTACTCAAACACGAATTACGACAGGAGCTCAGTTGAGCCACTCCCACCGCACCCTCACCCAGGGGCATCTCTCCGCTTTCGCCGACATCTCTGGCGACCACAACCCCATCCATGTCGACCCAGAGTATGCGGCGACGACCGCCTTTGAGGTACCCGTGGCACACGGGATGAACCTGTTCTCCCTAGTGTTGGGGGAGCTGTATCGCCGCAATTTCGGCTCCCGCATCAAACACGTGGAGCTCATGTTCCCCCGGCCCACCCCCGTGGGCACGACCGTCGAGGTCACGATCGAGGGCGATGCGGCGGCCGGCCCACTTGCGGTGGCGGTCCTTCGTGATGATGGCGAGGCGGGCCTTCAAGGCTCGATCACGTTGGCCCCTGCGCCCGCCCCGGCATCAGTGGCGGCTCCAGCCGAACACGAGGCTGCTGTAAGCGGTGAGTCCTACATCTCCGAGCGGGCCTTCACCCCGGCGGAGATCAGCGCGCTTGCAGACCTCACCGGTGAAGTCGCCCCCGAGGGGCAGGTCCCTGTCGGGTTGTTGGCCGGGGAGATCTCCAAGATCCTCGGAATGGATCTACCCGGGCAGGGCACGAACTACCTCAAACAACAGCTCACGGTCCTTAGCCCGGCCCGCAAAGGAGAACCGCTGACGTTTGAGGTACGCGTGGCCAAGGTCGTGCCTGACAAGCGGCTCGTCTACCTCGCTACGACGATCACGAGCGGAGATGGCACTGAGGTCGCGATTGGCAGAGCCTTGGTGCTCGCCCACGGGCGCTTGCCCAGCAACCCAGCCGCACCCTAGCTGCCTGCTACGCCGCGGTCACGTCAAAGCAAACGGCAGTGATCTGAAACCCAATCGCCAGGTGCTCGGCAGCATCAGCGGTTAAACGCAAGGCGCCCACTCGCCGTCAACAATGCGGCGCAGCTAGCCGCGCTCGAGGCGGTAGCCCACCCCGCGCACTGTTACGAGCATGCGCGGCTTGCTCGGATCTTCCTCGATACGTGAGCGCAGGCGTTTGATGTGCACGTCGAGGGTCTTGGTGTCCCCGAAATAGTCGACACCCCACACCCGGTCGATGATTTGGGCACGGGTGAGGACACTGCCGGCGTTGCGCATGAGGAACTCGAGCAGCTCGAACTCCTTCAGCGGGATCGCAGTTTCTTCATCCCCGATCGTGACGACGTGGCGATCGGCATCTAAATGGATGTGCCCGACCGTGAGGGCGTCGCTGTGCTCGGGGCTGTTATCGGAGCGGCGGCGGAGCACGGCGCGGATGCGGGCCACGAGTTCGCGGCTGAGGTAGGGCTTGGTGATGTAGTCATCGGCGCCAAGTTCGAGGCCAACGACGATGTCCACCTCGGAGTCCTTGGCGGTGAGCATGATGATCGGCACCGTGGAGTTCGCGCGAATCTGGCGGCACACCTCCGTTCCCGGCAAGCCGGGGAGCATGAGGTCGAGGAGCACGAGATCAGGGTTGGTCGACTCGAAGGTCTCGACGGCCTTCAAACCATCGGCAACGGTTGTGACGGTGTAGCCTTCGCGCTCTAAGAGGAAGGCGAGGGGTTCGCTGATCGCGGGTTCATCCTCGACAAGGAGAATGCGTTCGCTCATGACAGGGTTCCTCCACCAGCACGGGGCTGGGTGGCGTGGGGTAGGGGGGTTCCGGGACTTTGCTGCTGGGCTTCCGCTAACCGAATGGTGAACGTCGCTCCTTCACCAGGGCGCGACCACGCGCGGACATCGCCGCCGTGACTTTGCACCGAGTGTTTGACGATCGCGAGCCCAATGCCGGTGCCTCCAGCGTGACGGGAACGCGCCTCATCGACGCGGTAAAAACGCTCGAAGATGCGCTCCAAGGCGTGGGGTTCGATTCCTTCACCTGAGTCCTTCACGGCAATCTCCACGACGCCGTCAACGACCCGGGTGCTGACCTCGATCGTTGAGCCGGGGGGTGAGTGCTGGATTGCGTTGCGGATGAGGTTGTGGACCGCGGAGACGAGAGCGGCGTGCTGCCCGAGAACGGCGGGGGAGGACTCCTGGTGGACCTCAATGGTTACGCCCGCGCTCTGGGCGGTGAGGCGGTTGCGCTCTAGCGCCTCGGTGATAACCTTGCGGATCTTCACCAGCGACGCATCGGCGAGGGCGTCGATCGACTGGGCGCGGGTTAGCTCGATGACGTCCTGGGTCAGCGCCGCGAGGCGCTCGACCTCAGCCGTGAGCTGGCTGGAGAAGCGACGGACGCGTTCGGGGTCTTCGGCTGCAGAGTTGATTGCCTCGCTCAGGAGGCTGATCGCGCCGACAGGGGTTTTGAGTTCGTGGCTGATGTTGCCGAGGAAGTCGCGGCGAACACTGTTGAGCCGCTCAGCCTCGCTGTGGTCATCGGCGAGCACAAGTAGGTGGCCATCTCCGAGGGCGGAGACCCGAACCGTAAGTTGCAGTTCGGGTCCGCCAAGGGGGCCGCGAGCGAGGCGAAGTTGGCCTTCTTGGGGTTTGGCTCGCTCGACGCACTTCTCCGTAAGTTCTTCGAGCTCTCGGTGCCCAAGACGCCCACCCGAGACGAGACCGAAACTAATGGCGGCGGGATTCGCCAAGGCCACCTCGCCGTCATAACTCACGAGAACGGCGGCCGACGGCAATGCTGAGATAACGAGCGCGGCCCCTACAGGAACCGCGGCAGATGGATGAAGAGAACTCTCATTCACGCCACCCAGCGTAACTGCGCAAGTGAAGAGTAGGCGAATACTGGGGAAAATTTATCCCAGAGTTAACCGATTGTTTACCTTGGTGCCACGTCGCTGTCATGTCTGCTCCCTAACGTCGCTACCAGCGGCACACGCCGCACAAGTATCCACACAAGAAATGGAAATTACGTCAGTGGACAACAAGCCAATCACGAGGGCAGTGGCGCTCGCGCTCGCCGCAACGCTCGCCCTCGGTGCCTGTGCAGCGAATGAAGCGAAGCCAACGCCAGAGCAGGATTCGACCGAAAACACGGGCAACACTCAGACCACCGAACAGACGGAAGCCCCGGAAGCCGGACTGAGCGGCACCCTCAACGGGATGGGCTCCTCGGCAATGGCCGCAGCACAAAATGTTTGGGCCGCGAAATTCCAGAACGACCACTCGGACGTGACTGTCAACTACGACCCCCAGGGCTCGGGTGCCGGTCGCACGGCGTTCGCCGCCGGTGGCGTTGCGTTCGCGGGTTCTGACTCTGCTATGCAGGCCGACAAGATTGACGGCGACCTTCCCCTGTGCGCCGACGATGCCGGTCCGGTGAACCTGCCCGTGTACATCTCGCCGATCGCGATCGCGTACAACCTGCCTGAGGTAGAAGACCTCGTGGTTGACGCCGAGACCCTCGCGATGCTCTTCTCTGGCAAGATCACGAACTGGAACGACGAGCGCCTCGCCGCTCTCAACGAGGGCAAGGACATGCCGGATCTGCCGGTGACCGTCGTGCACCGCTCCGATGACTCGGGCACGACCCACAACTTCACCCAGTACCTCGAAGCAACCGCTGGGGACACATGGGGCGAACCCGCCTCGCAGACCTTCCCCTTCGCTATCGGGGACGCCGCCAAGGGCACCTCGGGTGTGGCAGACGCCGCCCGCGCCGCCCACGGCTCCATCGCCTACATCGACCTGTCCGGATCCTCCGGGCTGCAGACCGCCTCGCTAGATCTGGGTGACTCTGTTTCGTCGATCACCGCTGAGGGTGCCGCGGCCGTTATCGCGAAATCCCCAACGGCTGACACCGGCCTCAACGCCGACAAGGACCTCGCGATCGACATCGACCGCACGGTCAAGGACGAAGGTTCGTGGCCGCTGGTTCTCGTGGCCTACGTCATCGTGTGTGAATCCTACGCAGATGCCGAGCTCGGCACTCTCGTGAAGGAATACATCACCCACATTGCTAGCCCAGAGGCTCAGGCCGAGGCTGGTGCTGAGGTTGGCTCGGCACCGCTCGACCCCGACCTGGCTGCCCGCGTGCTCGCCGTTGCTGAGGCTATCGGTTAGGCACACTCGTGGTAGATACCAAACTACTGGCGGCGCCGCCTGCGTTGACTGACGCAGGCGGCGATCGCCGTGTTAACAAACGCGCCGAAAAGCTCTTTGGTGGCGCGCTCGCGTCCGCGGGCATCGCCATCATCGTCATCCTGATCGCGATCGGCGCCTTTCTCGTTGCTCAGTCCCTTCCCGCGATACTCGCTGACGGCGACCTGCCGAGTGGGGCACCAAACTTCTGGGCCTACGTGTGGCCCCTGGCGTTTGGGACGCTGTGGTCGGCGTTCCTCGCGCTCATCATCGCCACCCCCTTGGCGATCAGCGTCGCGCTGTTCATCTCGCACTATGCCCCTCGCCGCCTCGCGACTCTGACGGGGCAGGCGATCGATCTGCTTGCCGCGGTGCCTTCTGTGGTGTTTGGCCTGTGGGGCATCCTCGTGCTCGCCCCCGCCGCCGTGCCGATCTACTCCTGGCTTGTGGAAAACCTCGGGTGGATCCCGCTGTTCACCGGACCCGCCTCGGCCACCGGCCGCACGATCTTCACCGCCGCCGTTGTGCTGGCGATCATGGTTCTGCCGATCATGACGGCGATCTGCCGTGAGCTCTTCCTTGCGACTCCGCGCCTGACCCAAGAGGCCGCGCTCGCGCTCGGGGCAACGAAGTGGGAGATGATCCGCACCTCGGTTCTGCCCGAGGCGCGCTCTGGAATTGTTTCCGCGATCCTCCTCGGCCTTGCCCGCGCGCTTGGTGAGACGATGGCCGTGGCGATGGTTCTCTCGCCCGCGCTGGTGGTGCACTTCGCTCTGCTCACTCCCTCGAATCCCTCGACGATCGCGAGTAACATCGCGCTGCAGTTCCCCGAGTCCACCGGGCTTGGCGTTAGCGCCCTGCTCGCAACCGGCCTCGTGCTGTTCGCGATCACCCTCGTGGTGAACCTCGCCGCACGCCTGCTGACGAGCCGCGCTGGAGGTAACCGATGACGACTGTCACGTTTGTTCCGCGCTCGGGCGCTGCCCGCAAGTTCCGCAGCCGCCTCGCTGCGATCGTGCTCGGCACCGGGTTCGTTGTCGCGCTGCTGCCGCTGGTGTCGATCCTCGTCGTCAGCGTCTCTCGCGGCCTCGACCGCCTCGACGCGGAGTTCTTCACGTACTCGATGCGCGGAATTATCGGCGCCGGCGGTGGAGCCCTCCACGCGATCGTTGGAACCCTAGAGATCACTGGCGCGGCGATGCTCATGTCCGTGCCGCTCGGCCTTGCTGCTGCTGTGTACATCAGTGAGTACGCGAGCCCGAAGGTTTCCCGCATCGTCAACCTCGGGGTCGACGTCATGCTCGGGATCCCCTCGATCGTCGCTGGGCTGTTCGCGTTCGCATTCTTCTCGCTGCTGCTCGCCGACACCGGCGTGCGCAGCGGGTTTATGGGTGCCGTGGCGCTCTCAGTGCTGATGATCCCCGTGATCGTTCGCTCCGCCGTGGAGTTCCTCGCGCTCGTTCCTAACGAGCTGCGCGAGGCCTCCCTCGCGCTCGGGGTGCCGCGCTGGGTCACCGTTCTCAAAGTGGTGATCCCCACCGCCCTCGGTGGGCTCGTCACAGGAATCGTTCTCGCGGTTGCCCGCGTCATTGGGGAAACGGCCCCTCTGCTCATCGTCGCGGGATTCACCGCGAGCATGAACTACAACCTGTTCGATGAGCGCATGATGTCGCTGCCCGTGTTCGTTTACACCCAGTACGCGAGCCAGGGCCCCGACCCGACCCCGTTCCTTGACCGCGCGTGGGCCGGTGCGCTCACCCTCATGGCGATCGTCGTGATCCTCAACTTCGGAGCGCGCCTCCTTGGCCGCTTCGCCCAGCGAGTCCGATGAGTCCCACCAACATGAATACCTCAAACATGGATACCTCTTCCCAGAAAGCCAGACACGTGTCGCTCGAAGTTTCCTCCACTATCCCCGACGCCCCGCCAGAGCCGCAGGAAGCGGCCGTCGCCCTGCGCGACCTTGGCGCATCCTACGGCGACAACATGGTGATCGGGGGCGTCTCCCTCGAAGTGCCTGAACGCACCGTGACGGCCTTCATCGGTCCCTCAGGCTCGGGAAAGTCGACCCTCATCCGCACAATCAACCGGATGCACGAGGTCACCCCTGGCGCCACCGTCAGCGGTGAAGTGCTCCTTGGGGGGCAGAACATCTACGCCCCCGGCGTTGACGCGGTGGACGTGCGCCGCCGCATCGGCATGGTGTTCCAGCGCCCCAACCCGTTCCCGACGATGAGCATCCGCTCGAACGTGCTCGCTGGGCTTCGCCTCAACGCGCGCAAGATCTCTCGATCGGACGCCGATGACACGGTTGAGCGCGTGCTGCAAGCCACCCACCTGTGGGGCGAGGTGAAGGACCGCCTGAAGGAGCCCGGCGGTGCGCTCTCAGGTGGACAGCAGCAGCGTCTGTGCATCGCCCGCGCGATCGCGGTGCAGCCGGAAGTTCTCCTCATGGACGAACCGACCTCGGCACTCGACCCAGTCTCGACCGCCGCGATCGAGGAGCTCATCCGCTCGCTGCGTGAGGATTACACGATCATCATCGTCACCCACAACATGCAGCAGGCGGCCCGCGTCTCCGATCGCACGGCGTTCTTCAACGTCGACACCCCCGGCGCGATGGCCAAGCTCATCGAGTACGACGCCACCGCGCGGATCTTCTCCAACCCGGTTCAAAAGGCGACGAGCGCCTACATCGCTGGCCGTTTCGGCTAAAGCGCTACTCGCGTTGAGTGTCTGGGTGCGCGACAAATAAAAGTGACCACGGTTCCCCGCCCTCGTCGGCGGGGTCCGTGGCGTATTTTTCTAAGAGTGCGCCGAACTCACCGAGCATCTGTTCGCGGCGTTCGGGGGTCAACCGCACCCCGAGGCGCCACATTCGGGCATCTTCGGGGTCGGTCAATGCGAACTCATCGAGGAATGCCTGGATGATAATCCGCTGCTGGCCTGCACCTAATTTCGTGCGCCAAGACTTGAGCGTCGAGCGATAGGGAATTTCCTTAGCGCCGCGCCTACCGCGGCGGGGCTCCTCGGCGCGCAGGAAGTCGTGCTCGACGAGCGTGCGCACATGGTGCAGACACGTTGCCGGGTTGAGACCCAGGCGCTCAGCAAGCTCCTTATTGGTGAGCGACTCATCGAGGCACAGCCGCAAGATACGTAAGCGCACGACTGAGGAAAGCGCCTTCGCTTCGGCCTCACGTACCGCGTCCGTCAGAACGTCGTCCGTCATGGAATTACTTTACCAGCGAACGCAAACCCAATTTCCATGGTGAAAGCGGGCGGGTGCTTTAGGCTACCTCTCATGCGCTGGAAACCGGCAAGCCTTTCGCGGGCGGTCCAGGGCTTCGCCCGGCCCCGCGATTTCGGCAACCTCTGGACCGGCAGCGCGATGGGCCACGTCGGCCACCAACTCACCGGCATCGCCCTGCCCGTACTCGCCGTCAACACCCTCGCCGCGAGCGAATGGGAAATGGGCCTCCTCGCCGCCACCTACACCGCTGCCTTCCTCATCATCGGCCTGCCCACCGGCGCGTGGGTCGACCGCATGAGCAAGCGCCGCGTGCTCATCGTTAGCGAACTCATCCGCGGCCTCGCACTCGCGGTCGCCGTGATCGCCGTACTCGTTGGCTACGGCTCGATGCCGCTGCTGTTCGCCGCCTCCTTCGTCATCGGTTGTGCAACGGTATTTTTTGACGTCGCGCACCAAAGTTTCGTACCTGCTCTCACCGGTTTGACCCACGTCGTCGAGGGAAACTCGCGGCTCCAGGCGACGGAGTCGGTGGCGGCCGTTGCCGGGCCGGCACTGGGAGGGCAGCTGCTGCGGGTTATCTCCGCGCCGCTCGTGATCGCGATCAACGCGGTGCTGTATTTCGTCTCGACGATCTATCTCGCTCGGATCCGGCTGGAAGACAAACCCGAGCCGGCTGTGCGCAACCTCCGCCAAGACATCGCCGAGGGTGCCCAGTTCGTTTTCCGCCACACACAGCTGCGCAAGATCACGCTATCCACCGCGATGAGCAATCTTGCGTGGGGGATCGTCGGTGCGCTCGAAGCGATCTATATCCTGCGTTACCTCGACCTGTCCGAGGCGGTCATGGGCATGATGTTCTCCATCGGCGCGGTCGGTGGGGTCGTTGGGGCGCTCGCGTCAGGGCCGATCACTCGGCGCGTGGGTAAGACCCGCATCATCCCCCTCACTGCGCTCGCGATCGCGCTCCCGACCGCTGCGTTCCCGCTCGCGGCGTGGTCCTCGCGCCCGGAAGTCATCTTGACGATCGGTATGTTCTTCTCGTTCGGCATCATCGTTGTGCTCAACATCGCCGCCGTGTCCTACCGCCAACAGCTGTGCCCACCGAAGTTGCTTGGCCGCATGAACGCGACCGTGCGGTTCGTCGTTTGGGGCATCACCCCGTTCGGCGGACTCCTCGGCGGGTTCCTCGGGGAGAGGATCGGCATCGTGCCGAGCCTGTGGGTCGCGGTCGTCGGCACGGCGCTGGCATCGCTACCGCTGGTGTTCTCCACACTGTGGGCGAATGAGGATCCGGTGCCCGCGTACAGTGGGAGTAACCAGATTGAGGAGGCCTGAGATGGCGGATGACCTGATGATCTTGCACAACCCGCGGTGTTCGACGTCGCGGAGCGCGGTTGCTGCCTGCGAGACGCTCGATGTGGGGGTACCGGCGACGATTCGTAACTACCTGACCGATCCGTTAACCGAGGCGGAGTGGCTTGATGTGTTGGGCAAGTTGGAGGATCCCGCGACCGATCTCGTGCGCCGGGACAATAATTTCAACGATTCCGGGCTGAGCGATGCCGACGTGCAAACCGCCGAACAGGTTGCGGCCGTTCTCGCAGACCGCCCAATTCTCGCGCAGCGGCCAGTGCTCATTCGCGGGGATCGCGCGATCATCGGCCGGCCGAAGGATCGCATCGAGCAGTTCCTCGCGGGCTAATCCCGCGCGAACATGTCGGGTGCGTAGACGAGCGCGAGGTCCGGGGCACCGGGAATGACGGCGGCGTCGACGGCGGCCGTGACCTCGGGTGAGTGCTTGATGTTCTCGTTGACGCGGCCTGCGTTGAGCTTTGTGACGACGCTCCTTTCTTCGGAGTGTTCGAGCAGCTCCGCGAGCGCGCAAACGTCGCCGACGATGGCAGGGACGGGCACGGAGAGGAGCACCCGTTTCGGGAGCGAGACCCCACCATCGAGCGCCCGCCACCACAGGTACGTGAGCGAGGAGTTGAGCACTAGCGCGGCGCGCTCTTGATCCGCGCGCGAGTCGAAATAGAGCACAGTTTTCGACGTGCGATCGAGATCTCGGAACGAGGCGGAGATGTAGTATCTCGGCGTCGTTGCGATAGTGAGCGAATGCTCGGTGGGGCCGCGGACCACGAGATCGCCGAGTGTTGTCGGTGCCTCGCTCATGGCGTCCCACAGCGGGAGAAGACTCGGGGGAACTTTCACCCACTCACCGTGGGGGCCGATTCGCCTAGGGCTGAGCAGTTCGTGGGCACGCGCAAACATGCGCTCGCGCGAGGCTGCGGCCCACCGCAGGATCGGGGTGATGCGCCACGCCTGGTAGGAAGGATTCGCGACGGTGATCGCGGCGCGCACGAAGTTCGTGGTCGAGGTGTTGTGCGAGCCGAATTTGAATCCGCGAAAGAGCGTGTCGGGAACGTTATCGAAGACGTAAACGTCGCCCCCAGGAGCACGGCTGTTGAGGCAGTTGCGCAGCGAGGCGAACTTCGGGATCGACACGAACGATGCAGGGGTCACGGCGATAAACCCGGTCGATTCACGCGCGACGCGTTCTAAGAAGTACGCGAAGAGATCTTTCGTCGCCCCCGTTGCGTAGCCCGGCTTGGGCGCCGCATGAGCATACGGCGGGTTGAGGATCGCGAAGTCGAAGGCCGGCAAGGGATCGCGGCTGAGGAAATCGCGAACTTGGGCCCGCTCGTGGAGCTTTACGACGGCGCCGGTGTCGCCGGGGGCGGCGAAATCGGCAGCGATGATCGCGACAGCGGTGAGCAGCGCCGTCTCGTCTTTATCGATGAGGACCAGGCGCTCGCGGACGAACTCGGCTGGGTCATCCTGTGCAGCCGCGACGTGCCATGAGAGGTTGCCGACGCCGCACGCGGGGTCGAGCCACGTGCCGGTCGGGAAGTCTGTGGATCGTGCGGCCAT
>CAYVDF010000035.1:10683-13643 GCA_964450475.1 uncultured Pseudactinotalea sp. | reverse complement strand
ACCGGGCAGCGCCGGGATCCGCGTGCACGGTGCGATGGTACTTGCGAGCGTGCAGTACTACCGTGATGAGGCGGGCCCCCTCATCGCCCATGTTCCCGCACTCGGGCTGACCGGTGGCGATCAGGAGATCGCCGTCGTTGCAGGGAACTAGAGGTCTTCTGGACGGCGCCCGGTCAGGTGCGCGACTTGCTCACCAAGCACCTGCAAAATGAGCGCGTACTGCTCCTCGCGCGTCAAGGCTCGAGCGATGATCGGCCGGCGGTACACCACGATCCGGTGCGCCATCCCAAGGTCAGCAGGAAAATACCGACCGAGCGGCACAGAACCCTGCTCCCACGGGGACGGCTGAGAAGGCGGCACATCCTCAACCCCAAACTCCACGCCCGTGATGAGTTCCCCAAACTGCTGCTCCAATTCACCGATGGCCAGCGCCGTCAGATCGTCAAAACGCTCGGTGCGTGACCGCGCACCGGGAAGGGCGCCGGGCATGAGCGGCCCACGGATCCCGCGTCCGCGGCGATCGCGGCGCCGAGCGGCGGAGCGAGCCGGGAGCATGGGGTAGGGGAACATGGCTACCACGATGCCACGGGTGCTCGCCTTGCGCCAAGCATCCCCGCGTCGCGCGTACGTTGGGGCGTGAGGGTGGTACCGTGACGGGTGTGAGAGCAACACGTCCCTGTTCAAAAGTGGGCTGCCCAGAACCTGCGGTAGCGACCCTGACGTACGTTTATTCCGACTCCACCGCGGTGCTCGGGCCTCTCGCGACCCAAGCCGAGCCGCACACCTACGACTTGTGCGACACCCACGCGCACCGACTCACCGCCCCCCGCGGGTGGGATGTCGTGCGCCTCGCAACCGAATTCGAGCCCGCGCCGCCGAGCCCGGACGACCTCCTCGCCCTTGCCGATGCCGTTCGAGAAGCCTCCCGCGCCCCTGTACCAGATCCGCGGCCGGGCCATGGCCCCCGCGGCGCCCGCCAGCAAATGTTCGGTGATGTCGTGCTCCCGCACGAGGAGAAGCGCCCGCCCTCAGTCGGTACCCGCGGCCACCTCAGCGTCATCCGCAACGACGAGGATTCCTAGCCTCCGTGAGCCCGTTCTCCCAGATCGTTAACGCTAACGACGTTCGCGGGATTGTCCCCACCGAGTTCAGCCCGGACATCGCCCGCGCCTTCGGCGCCGCCTTCACCGAGATCATCGGCCCAGACGTCATCGTAGGCCACGACATGCGCACAAGCGCGGAGGAACTCGTCGCCGCGTTTATCGACGGCGTCACCTCCCGCGGCGGTCACGTCACCTCGATCGGCCTGTGCTCAACCGACGGGCTGTATTTTGCATCCGGACACCTCGACCTGCCCGGTGTCATGTTCACCGCCTCACACAACCCGGCGCAATACAACGGGATGAAGCTATGTGACGCCGGCGCGCGCCCCATAGCCCGCGACACCGGCCTTGCGACGATCGCGCACAAGGCGCACGAAATCCTCACTCGTGGCGAGGGCGGTGCGGCTGAGCCCGGGACTGTCACCGAGCGGGATCTGCTCCCGGAGTACGCCGCGTACCTGCGCTCGCTTGCCCCGATTCAACAAGGCCGCCGGCTTCGCGTCGCCGTGGATGCGGGCAACGGAATGGCCGGGTTGACCGCCGGCGCCGTGCTCGGCACCGCGTCGGGACTTCCCGATCTGGGAATCGATCTCGTCGAATTATTTTTCGAGCTCGACGGCACCTTCCCAAACCACGAGGCCAACCCCCTCGATCCTGACACCCTCGTCGATCTGCAGACGGCCGTGATCGCGGAGCAGGCCGACCTCGGGTTAGCTTTTGATGGGGATGCCGACCGCTGCGTCGTCATTGATGAACACGGCGTACCAATCGATCCCTCGGCGATCACGACGCTCGTTGGCTTGCGAGAGATCGCCAAGGAGCAGGAGGCCGGGCGCACGCCGACCATTGTACGAAACATCATCACGTCGAAGGCCGTGGAGGATCTGCTCGGGGCGGCGGGGGCGAGGGTTGTGACGTCGCGAGTCGGGCACGCGTATATGAAAGAGCACATGGCGGCCCACGATGCGATCTTCGGCGGTGAGCACAGCGCGCACTATTATTTCCGCGACTTTTTCTACGCCGACTCTGGCATGCTCGCAGCGCTCCACGTCATCGCTGCGCTGGCCGAAACCGGGATGGCCGCCTCAGACCTGTCGGAGATGTACACCCCGCACGCAGCGAGCGGCGAAATTAATTTCCGTGTCCCCGACACACAAGCCGCGCTCGCGGCGATCCTTGCCCAGTTTCAGCGAGACATTGATTCTGGGCACACGCACGTTGACAACACCGATGGGCTCACGCTGAGTCACTGGGATGAGGTCCCGCGGTGGTGGGTCAACATCCGCCCATCGAACACCGAACCGCTCCTGCGGCTCAACGTTGAGGCCGAGGACGAAGACGTGATGGAAAAGATTCGCGATAACGTTAGCAGGATCATCAATCAGGAGACCCCATGACTCAGATCCCGAACTGGCTCAGCGAGCAACTGCGCTGCCCGCAAACCGGCCTACCCCTCACCGAGGAAATCCGTGACGGGCGTCCCGTGCTCGTGGCGAAACCAGAAGGCGCGGACGAACTCGTCTACGAGATTGACAGCGGCGTCCCAATTCTCTTGCCGCAGCGCGATTAGAAATTAAAAATGTGGGGTGCCTCCCGTAACGGAAGGCACCCCACACTCGAGTGGGCTATTAGCCGATGAGGTTGTCGATGAAGTCAGGGTTCGCTTCGAGCCACTGCTTCACAGCACCCGCGTTATCTTCACCGCCGAGCTCGTTGAACATGATGTTTTCAAGCGAGGTGAGCTGCTCATCGGAGAACGTGAAGTTCTTGATCCAGGCGGCTACCTCGGGGAAGTCCGCGGTGAAGCCAGTACGTGCATACGTGTGAATCGATTCGTCGTCACCAAGGGTGCCCTTG
>CAYVDF010000035.1:264-10673 GCA_964450475.1 uncultured Pseudactinotalea sp. | reverse complement strand
CGGACGCCAGAGGGTTACGGCGATGTTGTCACCGGCGCTTTGAGCACCAGAGAGTTCAGCGAGCATGGCCGATGTCGAGGAGACGATGAAGTCGATGTCCTCCAGGCCGTAGCCGGGGATCACTGCGGATTCAGTGAGCTGGGTCAGGCCAGCACCCGGGTCGATCCCAACGAGGCGGCCGTCGAAGGCGTCAGCGTTGGCTGCGAATTCCTCCAGTGAGGTAATCGGGGCATCGGAGTTGACCGCAATAGTCAACGACGCGCCTTCGTACCACTTGCCGAGGTCTTCCATGTCGTCGCCGTAGCGGTCGATGTAGCTCTCGTGAGTAATCGGTAGCCATGCGTCAAACATCAGGTCGTAGGAGTCCCCACCAGCGAGCGATGCAAAGATCACTCCGATTTCGGCGTCTTCAAGGGTTACCTGGTAGCCCTGTTGCTCGAGGATTTCGGCCCACAGGTGTGAGACCGCGACACCCTCATCCCAACCAGCTGGGATCCCGACCGAGAGCGAGGTGTTGCCGCTCGGGGTCGCGGCGTCGCCGGAGCCCGGTGCAGGGTCGGCGGAGCCGCCTGCGCACGCGGCGAGGGCAAGAGCAGCTGCCCCAGCAGTAAGTGAGTAAACGAGTTTCTTTCGCATGATCTTCCTTTTCGGATTCTTTCTTCTTTTCGTTAGTTCGGGTGCGCACCCGAACAGGTTTTACTGTTCGACACTCAGCCGCTCGGCGCGTGCGATCGGGGATCGATCGCCGAGGGCTCCGGTCACGCGGTCGAGGTAGACGGCGAGCAGGACGACGGCGAGTCCGGCTTCAAAACCGAGCCCAACCTGAACCTGCGTCAGCGCTTTATACACTTCGAGGCCAAGGCCGCCGGCGCCAACCATCCCGGCGATAACAACCATCGACAGGGCGAGCATGATGACCTGGTTGACACCGGCCATGATGGTCGGCATCGCAAGTGGTAGTTCGATCTGGCGCAGGATTCGTTTGGAACTCGATCCAAACGCTTGACCGGCCTCAACGACTTCGGAATCCACCTGGCGGATCCCGAGTTCGGTGAGCCGCACCGCGGGAGCGAGGGCGAACACCATCGTGGCGATCAGCCCGGGCATCACTCCAGCGCGGAAAATCATCACCGTGGGAATGAGGTACACGAACGCCGGCATCGTCTGCAGGAAGTCGAGGACGGGTCGGATCATTCCGCTCGCTGTATCGTTACGGGCCGCGTAGATCCCCAGCGGCACGCTGATGAGGACGACGATCGTGCTCGCCAGGAGGGTGAGGGCGAGGGTGTTCATCGCGTTGCTCCACTGGTTGAGGGAGTGGATGAGCAACAGTGACACCACTGAACCCGCGGCGAGCTTCCAGCCCTTGGCGAAGTAAGCGATCGCCGCGAGCACGATGATGACGACGAAGAACGGCGGGGCTGAGAACACCCACAGGAGCGCCTCGAAGATGGTCGTGAAGAACGACTTGATGTAGGAAAACAGCCACGAGAACGTGGACATGATCCAGTCGACGGCATCGTTAACCCAACCGCCCAGCGGAATTCGCACTATGGGCGCGTTCATTCGGTTTCCTCCGATCCGTTTCCGTTCGATGTCATGGCTTCTAGCAGGCTCACTCGGGGGATGACCCCGCGCAGGCGGCCTTGTTCGTTCACCACGGGCAGGGGAATGTCGTAATCGACGGCTTTGCCGAAGATGTCGGCGAGGAGGTCATCCTCGCCCACTGGGGGCACGGCCTCGAAGACGTCTTCGATCGTCGCGGCGCCGGCGCGCTGTGCACGCACGGCATCCTTATCGCGCACGACCCCGACATAACGCTGGCCGGCGCCTACGACGAACGCGGCCGGGACTTGGTGTTCACGCAGCGAGTGCAGCGTCTGGCGCGGCCCGGCGCTCTTCGGCACGATGACCGAGGCGCGGCGCATGAGCGTCGAGGCGTGCAGGACCGTGCGGGGGTCAACGTCGGCGATGAACGAGCGTACGTATTCATCTGCCGGGTTCGACAGAATTTCTTCAGCCGTTCCGATCTGTACGATTTGGCCCGCGCGCATGACGGCGATTCGGTCGCCGAGGCGCATCGCCTCGTTAAGGTCGTGGGTGATGAACACGATCGTTTTGCCGAGCGTTTGCTGAAGTTCAATGAGCTGATCTTGCATTTCGCGGCGGATCAGCGGGTCGAGCGCGGAGAACGCCTCGTCCATGAGCAGGATCTGGGTGTCAGTGGCGAGGGCGCGGGCAAGGCCGACGCGCTGCTGCATGCCACCGGAAAGTTGCGCGGGGTAGTGCTTCTCCCAGCCTTCCATCCCCACCAGCGCGAGGGCTTCGCGCGCCTTGGCGAGGCGCTCCTGTTTATCCATGCCCTGCTGGTCGAGGCCGTAGGCAGCGTTATCCTCCACCGTTCGGTGGGGGAGCAGAGCAAAGTGCTGGAACACCATCGAGATGTGCTGCTGGCGAATATCGCGTAGCTCTTTCGGGCTGATCTTCGTCAGATCCTTACCGTCGATCTCGATCGATCCGGCGGTCGGGGTGACGAGGCCGTTAAGCATCCGAATGAGCGTGGATTTTCCTGAGCCAGAAAGGCCCATGACGACGAAGATCTCGCCTTCGCGGACGCTAAAGTTTGCGTCGATGACGGCGGCCGTTCCAAATTCCTTAACGTTCGCGGCGCTTGCGCCTGCTCGGAGTTTTGGTAGGGCGGCTGCTCCTCGGCGGCCGAAGATCTTGTACGCGTCGGTGACGGTGATGGCCGTCATGTTCCTCCAATATCCACCCGGCACATGGGCCGGTACGGTGCATGGTCGCGAGCCACGCCTAGCAAAAGCCTGATCTATCAAGCTTGGCGAATAATTGACCCTAATGCCACTCGCCAAGGGCGAAATAGGGGCGATTCTTGACTTACTCATTGCCAATATCGCCCGCTGACCAGCGTAAACGCAAGCAAACGTATCGTTACCTGATCGTGACCTAAGCGCGCGGGGGGTCCGTGAGACACCTCACGGATATGCGAGATCTCGCGGAATGGGACGCTTAATCGAGTCCGTAAGGAAGCCGCGTTGAAAGACGCTGCTCGCGCTTGGCCTGGGTCTGGGTCACGTTGTTGAACTCAGTGTCGCGACGGATAATCAACACCGCGGCGAGGAAACGCTCAGGGTGGGTTCCCGCAGGAGGCGGGGGACTGACGAACGGCATGACCTCATTCGTCAGCGCAGTGCCAAGGCGCACGCGGTGCTCGGGTGCGAGCGTACGGTTTTGGTTGAGGAATTGTCGCACGCGCCACGCCAGCCCCTGCGAGAGGCGAGAAACATCGGCGACCTCGGCCCACGCCGTCAATGATGGATCCATGAGGAGCGGTGGTGGCAAGAGACCATCACCGGTCACCGATACGGGGTAGGTGCCGGCGAGGATATCGCCGAGGCGTTTTTGGCGATTGCTGGCGATCGTGGAGATGAGCGCGACCGAACCGAAGGTCAAATAGATCTCGAACATGGCCACAAGCGAGCGCACGACTGAGTGGCGAAAACGCGTCGTCCCGCCATCGTCGCGAACGATGCGCACGCCAACGAGCCATTTTCCGATCGAACGCCCGCGCGTGGCGGTCTCAATGGCGGCGGGGATGATGAAGATCGCGATCACGAGGGACATGATGACGTACGTCATGCCGGCGCTGGCGTCGAGTTGGCCGTAGCGGCTCAGCAACGCAAGGGGGATGACGAACATGACGTAGGCGAACATCAGGTCGATGAGGCCAGCGGCGATCAGCGAGACGGGGCTCGCGGCCGTGATTTTCAGGGCAACGGCCTCACCGGTGATGACCGTGTCGTGCTCGAAGATCCGCTCGGGAAGGTCGGTGCCTTCGGGGCGGGGAAACGCTTGAACGTCGTTCGGTGTGGGCGCGACAGGTTGGCTCATATATGGCAGGGTAGCGGGTGTGGATGTAGATGCGCTCGTTGCCTTACGGTCGAAGCAGTGGGATCGGCTCGATGAGCTCACCAAAATGCGCAGCCTCACCGGTTCTGAGGCTGACGAAATGGTGGCGCTGTATCAGCAGGCGGCTGCCGATTTGTCGACGCTGCAAACCCATGCGCCAGACCCCGTGCTCATCACCCGGCTCTCGGCGATTCTCGGTCGGGCCCGCGGGCGCACGACCGGTGGGCGCAAGCCGCACCTCGGGGCGATCACGCGGTTTCTGCTCATTTCACTTCCCGCGGCGTTCTATCGGATCCGGTGGTGGACGGTCGCGGCGATGCTCGTGTTCATCGCCGTCGCGGTCGTGCACGGCATGGTCGTGTACACCACCCCCGGCGGGCTCGACTCCATCGCGAGCCCGGAGATGCGCCGCATGTACGCCGAGGACGCGTTCGAGTCGTACTACTCGAACATGCCCGCACCGGACTTCACGCAGGTCGTGTGGGTGAATAACGCGTTTATCGCCGCCCAGATGGTCGCCTTTGGGATCACCGGATACTTCGCGTTGCAGGTGCTCGTGACAAACGCCGCCGCGATCGGGGAGGCCGGGGCGATCATGGCGGAGGCCGACCGCCTCGACCTGTTTTTCTACCTCATCCTGCCCCACGGCCAACTCGAACTCACAGCGATCTTCGTCGCTGCGGGTGCCGGTTTGAAAATCTTCTGGGCGTGGGTTGCGCCCGGGGCGTTGCCGCGCGCGGAATCTCTCGCCCGCGAGGGGCGCGCGCTCATGACCGTGGCGATCGGGCTCGTGCTCGTGCTCGGGGTCTCGGGCATCGTCGAGGGCTTCGTACCCCGCTCCGGGCTGCCCGTGGCGATCAAGATCGCGATCGGCACCGTGGTGCTCGCTGCGTACTGGGTGTACACGATTGTTCTTGGACGGCGTGCGGTTGCCGAGGGTGAAACCGGTGACCTTCTCGCCCAAGACCGTGGGGCGACGAAGATCTGGTCGCTTTAGAGTTTGCCTGCCGCCTTCAGCGCGAGGTAACGGTCCGCCACCATGGGGGGCAGCTCATCCGGCGGCGCACTGAGCACCTGGGCGCCGCTCGCGGTGAGCAGATCCTCAACGACGCTGCGGTCGTGCTGTGTACGGGCGGCGGCCGCGGCGATAAAGAGGTCGTCGTCGGTCTCGCGGGCCTGCAGGAGCGAGGCTTCGTGCGGGTCAGTCGCGCTCGCGATGAGCACATTATGGCGCGAGGCAAGCGTCGCGGCCGCCTCGATGAGCCCAGACGACATCGCGCTCGGGTCGACCGCGGTGCACAAAATGATGAGCGCACGACCAGTGAGCTGGGCGAATGCGGCGCGTGTGATCATCGGCCAATCCGGTTCGGTGAGGTTCGGCTCGAGCGGCCCCAACGCCGCGGCGGTTGCGGCCATCGCCCCAGCGTGCTCGCTCGCGATGACGCGGGCGTGAATCTGACGGTCGGCCGCGAGGACGCTAACGCGGTCACCGGCTTGGTTCGCCAGTGCAGACATGAGCAGCGCCGTTTCGATTCCGGCATCGAGGCGGGTCTCATCGTCTAAGCGCGCGGCCGCAAGGCGGGAGGTGTCGATGATGATGAGAACGCGGCGGTCGCGCTCGGGGCGCCACGTGCGCACAACAAGGTCGCGAAACCGCGCGCTCGCGCGCCAGTCGAGTGAGCGCACGTCGTCGCCGTCAACATATTCACGAAGCGAGTCGAACTCGGTACCCTCACCGCGCACCAGCAGCGAGGTTTGCCCGTCGAGCTCCCGTAGCCGCGCGAGGCGCGAGGGCAGGTGACGGCGGGATTTAAATTCTGGGAGGACATGGAGTGTCGCAGGGGCGGGGACAGTTGTTTGGCGAATCGCGAATCCGAGGCGCGAGCGGGCGCGCAGCACGACCGCGCTCGCGTACAGGTTGCCCCGACGGCGCGGGTGCAGGCGGGTGGTAATCCTTGCCGAGCGGTTCGGGGCGACGTCAATCGGGGAAATATTTTTATCTGCCCCAGCCGACGGCTGCCACGCATCGCGCACGTGCCCACGGATCGTGCGCCCTGAGGTGTTCGCGACCGTGAACGTGTGGTCAACCGACTCCGACAGCCGCACCGGAGCGAGCGGCGCACGGGTGACGGTGAAGTGCCGCGGCAGCACCAACCAGTCGACGAACGCCGCAGCGAGCACCACGAGAGACCACACCACCACGATCGTCGTTTGACGGGTGATGAGGCTCAGTGCGGCGCCCACTGCAACGAGGGCGACGGTGCGGCCGGTGAGGATCATCGGGGCACGGGCACCGTGGCGAGGATCGAATCGATGAGTGCCTCAACGTTAACGCCCTCAAACTGAGCCTCGGCCTTGAGAATCACGCGGTGCCGCAGGGTCGGGTGGGCGAGCGCCTTGACGTCATCGGGGGTGATGAAGTCCCGGCCGTTGAGCCACGCCCACGACCGTGCCGAGGCGAGCAACGCCGTCGCCCCACGAGGGGAGGCACCAAGCTGGAGCGAGGGGGAGCGGCGGGTCGCCTGCACGAGGTCGACGATGTAGGCGAGCACCTCAGGGGAGGCGTGCACATCCTGCACCTGCGCCTGGGCCTGACGCAGTTCCTCCGGCGTGGCCACGGCGAGTAGGCCGGCCTCGGCGAGCTTGCGCGGGTTGAACTTGTGGGCGTGACGGGTGAGGATCTCGATCTCATCGCCTCGGTCGGGCAGCGGCACGAGGAGCTTGAGCAGGAAGCGGTCGAGTTGAGCTTCGGGGAGCACGTACGTGCCCTCGTACTCCACAGGGTTCTGGGTGGCGATGACCATGAACGGATCGGGCAGCGGCATTGAGCGGCCATCAACCGTGACCTGACGCTCCTCCATCGCCTCAAGCAGAGCCGACTGTGTTTTCGGGGGCGTTCGGTTGATCTCGTCGGCGAGGAGCAGGTTGGTGAACACCGGGCCTTCACGGAACGTGAAGTCCGAGGTGGAGGAGTCGTACACGAGCGAACCCGTCACGTCACCGGGCATGAGATCCGGGGTGAACTGCACCCGCTTCATCTCCAGTTCGAGCGACGCCCCGAGGGCACGCACGAGGAGGGTCTTGGCAACACCCGGCACACCTTCAAGGAGCACGTGGCCCTGGCTCAGCAGCCCGATGACGAGCCCGGTGATCGTCGCTTCCTGGCCAACGATGGCCTTGCCGATCTCGCCACGAACCCGGCCAAGGGCCTCGCGCGTTGAGGGAGTGGAATCTGTCATGAGTGTTCAACCTCGTCTACTAGTGCATCAAGTGATAATGCCAGAGCCTGCAGTGATGGGGTGGACGTTGGAGCCGGCCCGTACAACAATTCGGCGACCTCGGCCTCGGTGCGAGTGCTAGCGAGAGCAACAGCCGTGACGATTTCGGGTCGGTGGGCGCTCGCGGGTAAGCCGATTCGGCTGGCTATCCGGTTGAGCGCACCAAGGCGAAGCGAGGTTGCCGCATGATCGAGATCGTTCGCCGCGTGGTACAGGTGCCCGCGCCCGATCGTCGTTTCCGAGGCGGGAACAACGACGGGAAGCGGTTCGGCGCTCAGCCGCCCGAAGCGGGGACCCCGCCACCAGGCGATCGCGAGGAACACAATGACGACCGGATAGTAGAACCACTCGAGGCTGCGGGTCGAGGGCTCGGCAAGCATCGGATACGGATCGTGCAGGCTCGCCACGAGCCACGTGATCGAGGAATGCTCACCCAGCGTGCGAAGCGCGAGGGCGGCGTTCGACTCATCGGTGAGGAATGAGTTGCGCAGGATATCTTGCGGCAGAACTGTTACCTGGAAACCGCCGGCACTCCACGCGGTCAGCATCGTGCCGGGGCCGTCGCCAGGAAAACACGTCGTCGCACCGGGCGTCCACAGTTGCCGCGCCGTCGTCGAGATCGGCCCGGCCTGCGCGCGCGGGTCATCACACCCCGCCTCGACCCTGCCGCCCGGGCCGGCCTGCGCGGTCATTTCGGGAAGGAAGGCGTGAACGGCGCTGCGCACGTCAAGAAGGATCGCATCGCGCCCCTGGTCGGCAAGCGCCTCCAGCTGCTCATCGGTGAGACGGTTGGGTGAGGTGATAACGAGTGCTTCACCGGGGGAGGCGAGCGCCGAGGAGACGGTGCGCACGACGTTAACGGTGATCCCCTTTTTCGTGAGGATTTGCGCCACGGCCATCGCCCCTTCGGGGCCTGGGTTCTGCGGATCGACCGCGGACCCTCGGGCGAGGGTGGGTGGGCGCAGAAAGAGCGTCGCGAGCGCAAGAATCACAACGAGCACGATGACGATCGTCAAAGGTGAGCGCAGCCGCACGCGCCGCTGGGTCGTGGGTGCCTCGCTCATGCGATGACCTCGCTGGCTGCCGGCGTACTCAGGAGTGACTGGTCAAGCGCCACCACGGACTCGAAATCCGACCGGCTTAAACGCTCGGTGCCATACAGCCCCGCATTGAAGAGCTGGGCTGTAGAAAATAATTGGTCGCGGTGAGCCGGGAACGGGCGAGCCAGGACACCTGCGGCTTCAAGCGCCGTCATTCCGGCACCGGTGGCGGCGATATCTCGTTCCTCAACCGACCGCACGAGGGCGCGATAGGCTTCGACGACGGCGAGCGAGAAGTCTCCCGCGCGAGCCGCCTCGTGTGCGGCTACTCGGATGGAGTCCGCGGGGCGTTCGTCGTTCTCATCCCACATCGCGGCATCGGCGGGTGAGGTCGTCTCGCTCGTGCGGCGCACGTTGCGGCCGAAGGCTATGGCTATAAAAATAATTGCGGCAATCGCGGAAAACAGCACGACGGGCATGACGATGCTGTCGAGCCCCTCGCCCTGGCTGAGGATTTTGTCGATGACGTCCCAGATCCAATCCCAGATCCGCTCCCACAGGCTCGGCTCGGTGGAGTACACCGAGCGGGAAAGCTCCTGGGTGGCCCAGTCACCGGCTTCCTCTGAGCTGGGAGTGAGCGGGGCTGGCACAGGGGTCCTTTGCGCTATTGCGGGCGAGCAGCGCCGGCCGCGAGTTCCATTGCGAGGCCCTCACGGCGGATGCGCGCGTCGATGTAGAGCAGCGTGGCAACGGCGGCCGTGAACGGGGTGACGAGCACCGTGGCGAGCGCCGAGGAGATGCCCTGCAGAATGAGCACTCCCGTGGGGGGCAGGGCAACGGCGATGATGCTGAGCGGGGCAGTGATGACCGAGGCGATCACCATCACGAGCAGCATCGTCAGAAGGTAGATACCGAGGATTCGCCAAAAGTCGGGGCGTGAGAGGCGCCAGCCACGGCGAATCGCTGTGATGGGTGAGGCTCCTTCGAGCATGAGCGCCGGGGTGGAGAGCGTCGTCATCGGAATGAGAGCCACGACCCAGGCGAGCATCACGAGCGCCAGGACGAGTCCGAGTAGCGCCACGAGTGCCGCATCGAGCGCTGTGGCTGCAACGAGCACGACGCCGAACACGACCACCATCGGAATCACGAAGAGGAGGGAAATGAGAATCGTCAGCCCAAGCAGCGGAAGCATCCGCCCCTTCGCCGCGTCCCACACCTGCGATGGGGTCGGCTTGAACCCGAGAACCGCCTGGCTCACCGCGTACGTGAGGATCCCCGTGAGAATTACGGTGATAACAAACGTGATACCCATGCCGAGCAGCATCTTGGGAACGCTGTCAAAGACCGGTTGCATGAGGTCGCCCGGATCGAACGTCTCGGGATCCTCGAGCTGATCGAGCGAGTTCATGAGGCTCTCAAACATCGATGAGGTCAGGAGAAGCTCGATCACGGTGGAAATCGTGATGAGGATTCCCGCGAACAAGAACATGACAACGGGGTTCGCGCGGATCGACTTGATCGCGCCGTCATAAATCTGCCCAAGCGAAAGCGGCTGCAACGGGATGACTCCCGGTTGCTGGGCGATCTGCGGCGGAGGTTGGGGCGGGCCATAACCGGGGTGCGCCGGGCCACCGCCGTACTGCTGACCGGGGTAGTGCTGGCCGGGATATTCCCCCGGGTACTGCTGGCCGGGTTGGCCCTGGCCGGGGGCGTTCGGGTCGGTGTAGCCCGGTTCGCTCGGGGTTCCCCAACCGCCTGGGGAGCTCCATCCCGAGGAGTCGTTGCCTGAGCTTGGTGGGTTGGTCATGAAAGATCCTTCAGGGGGGGGGAGTGAGGGCGCGCGGTTCGAAAGCCACGATAGCCGCACCCGCGCACGCGGCGCACATTTTTTGGTGAGCAGAACGCGTTGTCTGGCACATGAACAGCGTTTTGATGTCACGATAGTGCCATGAGTGCACGAGTCTTAGTCGTTGACGACGACGCCGCGTTGTCAGAAATGATCGGCATCGTCTTGGAATCAGAAGGGTTCGAACCGGTTTTCGCGACCGACGGAACAACGGCCCTCGATATTTTCCGCCAGAGCCAGCCCGACCTTGTTCTCCTTGACCTCATGCTACCTGGAATCGACGGGATCGAAGTGTGTAAGCGGATCCGCGCCGAA
>CAYVDF010000035.1:0-254 GCA_964450475.1 uncultured Pseudactinotalea sp. | reverse complement strand
TCATCATGCTCACCGCCAAGTCCGACACCGCCGATGTCGTGCTCGGGCTCGAGGCCGGCGCCGACGATTACGTGCCCAAACCGTTCAAGCCGCGCGAACTCGTTGCTCGCGTGCGCGCCCGCTTGAGGCGTCATGACGACGCAGAATCAGAAATCTTGCAGGTCGCCGATCTTACGATTGACGTCGCGGGCCACCAAGTCACGCGTGATGGAGAGCAGATCAGCCTGACCCCGCTGGAATTCGATCTGCTCGTC
>CAYVDF010000034.1:0-13732 GCA_964450475.1 uncultured Pseudactinotalea sp. | reverse complement strand
TGATTACGCGAGCGGGGGTGAACTGAATTTCGTTGGAGGGGTCCGCCTTCGGATCCCAGTTCGCCAGAGCCTTGATGTGGTCGGCGGTAATGTTCGCGCCGTCCTCGGTACGAAGCAGGTTCTCTGCCAGCACCTTCAGGCTGTATGGGAGCCGCTCGAGGCCTTCGACCGCGCTGAGGCGGTAGATCTCGTAGTCGGTGCCTCCGACGTTGAGAGTGCCTTTAGCGGAAAAGGTATCGATATCACTCACGATGGTTCCTCTTTTCCGTAACTATCTTGACTTCAAGACATCTTATCGTATTAGTGCTGGATTGTCTGGTTCCAGCCTAGGTTCATTAGGTTCATTTGTCGTCCGTGCGAGCCAGCGGGCTCGCACGCGGTACGCCACTTCGATCAGAGCTGCCCCGATGATGCCAACCGTGAGCACGAGGACCCACGTGTACCCGCTTGGAACTTCGAGAGCGAAGAACTCGCGAATCGGCGGGATGGCAATCATCGTCGCCGAGCCGAGCGCCATGAGCACGACGAGACCGCCTCGCCACAGGTTCCACGGCCGCGCGAGGATCCCAAGCAACCATAGCGCCATGATGATGAGCACCATCGTTGCGCCAGTGGAGGCCTGCAGCTCTTGGTCGAGCAGGTGAAGGCTGCCGTAGACGGTCATGATGCCTATTCCGGCGATGATTCCCACCGGTATCGCGAGCATCAACACTCGTTTGAGGAATCCGGGTCGATATCTCTGCGTTGTTGGCGTGAGCGCGAGGAGGAACGCCGGCGTACCGATCGTGAACGCCCCAACAAGCGTGAGGTGCCGAGGCAGGAACGGGTACGGCCACGCAATGATTACCACAACGAGTGCGAGTAAGACGGCGTACGTCGTCTTGGTCAGGAACAGCGCCGCGACGCGTTCCATGTTGGCGATGATGCGCCGTCCTTGACCAACGACTCCTGGAAGCGTTGCGAAACTGTCGTTGAGCAGCACGAGGCGGGCGACGGATTTTGTGGCCGGCGCACCAGATCCCATGGCAATCCCGAGGTCGGCGTCTTTGAGAGCGAGGGCATCATTCACCCCGTCCCCCGTCATAGCTACCGTTCGACCATCGGCTTGCAGAGTGTGCACGAACAAACGTTTCTGGGCTGGGGTGACACGGCCGAAGACTCGGCCGTTGCACACCATCTCGTCCATATTCTCATCGGTGATCTCGCGCGCGTCGACACCGTGAGCATCCTTTACACCAAGCGCCCTAGCGATGGCGCCCACAGTGGCGGGGTTGTCACCAGAAATGATCTTGATGTCGACGCCCTGCTCGCGAAAGTACTCCAGTGCTTCGTGTGCATCAGGCCGGAGCCGCTCACGCAGAATCACGATTGCGCACAAGCGTAGTTGGGATGGGAGTTGATCAGTATCGTCCTCACGGAACCGCGGGGCTTCAAGTACCGGCACGTACCCAAGTGCGAGTACTCGTTCACCGAGGGCGGCGTGCTTGGCAACTTCTTCGAGGACTTTCTCGGAGTCGGGCCCCTCGGCGAAGAGGATATCTGGGGCACCAAAGTACCACGCGAAGATTCCGTCAGAGTGGCTGCTCCACTTTCGATGGCTCGCAAACGGAATAAGAACGGTAAGTTCGACCTCGTCGACGGACTCCAAGCCAGCGGCCATGGCGGCGGCGGTATCGTTTGCATCCCGTGCACACGCGAGTGTCTTCAGGACACCGCGCGGGTGGGGTTGGTGTGCTCCTGCACCAGGGTTTCGCGGGATCACGGAGCTTTCGTGTAGCGCGATATCGACGAGTTCGATCGTGCCATCGGTGAGGGTACCCGTCTTGTCGAGGCAGAGCGTGTCGACTCGGGCGAGAACCTCCACGGCCGGGAGTTCCTGCACGAGCACGGAGTTGCGGGCAAGGATCAACGCCGCCAGTGCGAAGTTCACCGACGTGAGGAGCACAAGCCCTTCGGGCACCATCCCGACGATTCCGGCAACCGCCTTGACGAGAGCTCCTCGCCACAGCCCTTCCTGAAACGCGACCTCGAAACCGCCGAGGTTGCGGATTTGGCTCCAAAATAACAGGAGTGCGATCGGCACGATGATCCAGGAGATGACCACGAGGATGCGGTTGATCGCGTCACGAAGCTCAGAACCGACTAGGGAGAAGACCTTCGCCTCAGAGGTGATCTTCTGTGCATAACTCTCCTCACCCACCGCGGTGATGCGGACACTTGCCTGCCCGGCGACGACGGAAGCACCCGAGAGAACTTCGTCGCCGTCTGCCTTGCGGATGGGGTTACTTTCACCCGTCAGCATGGACTCATCAACCTCGAGCCCAGCCGAGGTGACGACGTGGCCATCCGCAGGAATTTGTTCACCGGTGCTAATCAGAATGAGGTCGTCACGCACGAGCTCCGAGGAGTCGATCTTCGTGACGTCGCCGTCGCGGCGGACGATGACTTGGGCGCGGTCAAGGATCGCAAGGCGGTCGAGGGTTCGCTTCGCCTTGTACTCCGTGAAGGCACCAATGAGCAGGTTGGTGATGACGACAAAACCGAAGACCGCATCGCGGAGCGAGCCGGCGAAAAGAACGATCAACAGGGCGGTTCCGAGCATCGCGTTGAAGAGCGTGAACAGGTTTCCCCGGATGATGTCCCACAGGCTGCGAGACGGGGCATCGTCAAATGTATTGATCAGCCCGAGGCGGACGCGTTCGTCAACTTCTGCGGAGGTAAGTCCGTCGTTTACTCTCACGTGGATTAAGTATTCCTTACGCGGGCAGGGTTCGGTGCCGATTAGCTTGATCGGCGAAGAACGGAAAGAGATTCCACATGGTGGGTGTGCGGGAACAAGTCAAATGCCTCAACGCCTGCTGCTTCGTAGCCGCTATCTGCGGCGATCGCCAAGTCGCGAGCAAGCGCGGCCGGGTCGCACGAAACATACACAATCGAACGTGGGCGGTGGGCAATAATCGCGTCCATCACGTCCTTGCGCGCCCCAACCCTGGGCGGGTCGAGTACGACGACATCAGCGCGTGTTGGAAGTTTCCCGGATTTCAGAACCGAAGCAACGTCACCCCTGTGGGTGGTGACCGGGCGAAGAGCTTTGGTGTTAACTCGTGCCCACGTTACGGCGGATCGGTTGCCCTCAACCGAGTGCACGGCACCGGCTTGACCGACTGCCGCGGCGAGAGGAAGTGTAAACAGCCCCGCGCCACTGAAGAGGTCAAAGACCGTGGCGCCGCAAATATCTCCGGCCGCGGCGAGAAGGGCGTCAGTAAGAATCTGGGGAGCATCGACATGGGCTTGCCAGAACCCGCTCGCTGCGAGGGAGTACTCAAACTCCCCTACCCGCTCGCGGATCTTTCCTGGGTGACCACTGGGGGCTTGGCCATCAACGAGCAGAACTGGCTCATCCGCTGACGGCGCGACAGCCGTGAGGCGCACATTCGACGGCCATCTTGTCGAGAACAAGTCGAGCGCATCGAGGTCGCGGTGGGCGAGCGGCATCCGCGTCAACGGGACATGGGCGCGAGTCCGGTAGGCGTACATTCCAGCCTGTCCATCAGCGTTCGTTGTCAGTTCGATACGTGTGCGCGTGTGCCAGCCATCGCCGTCATCGGGGGCCGTCACCGTGATCGGTAGATCAAGCCGACCGATTCGCGTGAGCGCGTCGTCGATCACCCCGCGTTTCCACTCCAGCTGTGCACTACGGCGGAGATGAGCAAGCTCGGCGCCCACACCCCCTGGGCCTGCGTCCTCCCACGCAACGGGGACGCGATCGGGGTGGGGTGTGACGACGTCAACGACCTCGGCTCGCCACGTCTTTCCCGTATCTGTCAGGCGCGCGAGGACCTCCTCACCAGGTGCGCCGTGGCGCACGAGGATGACGCGGCCATCGTGTCGGGCGAGGCAGTAGCCCCCGTGTACGGGTTTTTCGAGATGCAGACGCACTAGGTCAGTCATCGGCCGGCGCTTCCTGCTCCGTCGTGGCTGGCACGCCGTCGGGAATCGCAGAGATTATCGGTCTCACGAGCATCCACGTGAGCCAGAGAACGAGCGCCCACAAGGGCACGCCCATGAGGACGCGGGCGGTGCCAAGCCAGCCGACCTCGGAGTTTAAATAGAGCGGAACCTGCACAGCAAGCCGGGCAAGAAAGGCTCCCGCCCATAGCCATGTCGCGGTTCGAAACACCTTGTACGCACCGTGAACCTCGCCTGCTTTCGGCGAGAAGGCCTTGACGAACATCCCAACGATTGGACGCCGAATGAGGTTTGAGAGGATCGTGCCCGCCGCGAAGGCCGTGTTGACGAAGAGGCCCCACACATAAAAGTCTTCCGCAGCGCCGGTTCGCCATGCCCACAGAGCGCCGATGAGGATCCCACCGATGCCGCTGAGTGCTTGCGTTAACGGGGTGCGCGAAATGAGCCGGGCAAGGACAGCAACGGCGGCGAGGGCGAGCGCCGCGATGAGGGAGAGCCGCAGATTCATCGTTGCGACGTATAGGACGACGAAGACTATCCCGGGTGCGACGGATTCGATGAGTCCGCGAACGCCGCCTAGGGCGGCCCACATATCAAACTCTTCGGAGTCAATTTGGGCGATAACGCGGCGTTCAGGCTCGGTCATTAACCTACCTCGGTGATCTCTGGGCCACGCCCAGAGTCAAGGTCCACAGATGGTGCTACTGGGCGGGCTTCTTCACCCGGCTTGCCGGGCAGGTGCAGTGGCAGCAGTTCACGCGGGGGCATCGCGCCGTTACCGCGCACAACGACAACGCCCCGCACAATGTTTTCAAGGGCCTTCGCCGCCGCGTCGTCAACCGCTGCCTTACCCGAGATCACTGCGCGGAGGAACCACCGCGGACCATCGACGCCAACGAATCGCACAGGTCGCAGACCGGAGCGACCGTCCTGGGTGCGAACGGGCAAGCGTGCAAGCAGCTCCGTTCCAAATGAGCCTTCGCGTTCCTCAACGGATCCGCCTTGCTTGTCGATCGATTCGGCGATTTCGGCTCGAAGATCCTCCCAAATTCCACTCGACCGCGGCGCGGCGAATCCCTGCAGTTGCACGACGGAGCCTTCGTAGACGACGTTGACGGCAACGATCCGCTTCGATTTCGGCTCTAACTCCATGCGCATCTGCATGCCCGCTTTGGCGGGGACCCTCAAGCCACCGACATCGACGCGCGTGCCGAGTTCAGGCATATCTGAAAGATCCCAGGGGCCGGTTTCAGGGGTGTCCTCGGAGTCTTCGGGCTCGACCTCGGTTGCCGAACTGGGGTCAACCGCTGGCTCGTCGTGGCGACCCTTTCGTCGGAAAAATCTCACTAAAGTGTTCCCTTCATACCTTGCCCAGTCGAACCGAAACCGCCGTCGCCCCGCGATGTTCTCGGGAGGATGTCAACCTCGATGAGGTCAGCCTCCTCGTAGCGCTGGATGACGAGTTGGGCAATTCGGTCGCCGCGGGTTACCGCGAAGGGTTCCCGCGCATCTGTGTTGAGCAGGACTACGCTAATTTCTCCGCGATAGCCTGCATCAATCGTACCCGGTGCATTAACCACGGTGATTCCGTGCTTGGCAGCCAGCCCCGAACGCGGGTGCACGAGGCCAACGTGTCCGTAAGGCAGCGCGATAGCCAGACCAGTCCGAATCATTGCCCGCTCCCCTGGCGCAAGAGTGAGGTCCTCAGCGCTGAACAAGTCCAGGCCGGCATCTCCGGGGTGCGCGTAACGCGGCAATGGGAGGTCGCGATCGAGCCGTTGCACGAGCACAGGAACCTTATCGTGGTCTAAGCCACGCCCTTCAATATCACTCACAGCACCGATCCTACGGGTATCCATGTCATCCTTAAGACATGGTAGTAGCCGATGAGTCTCCTCGCGTTTTTTCTGAGCGCTTAACGCCCTCATTACTCTCGTGGCTGATCGCCCCGGGGTTCGGTGCCATTTTCTTTATCATGTGCCTGCCCCTTGGTCTCATGCCTGCGATTCCGGTTGGCCTCGTCGCCATGGTCCTTGCCTCCATCGGGTTGTGGGCTCTTGCCGCAAAGGTGGAACTGACGCACGAGTGGCTGACCGTTGGCCGCGCCCGTATCGACGTTGCCTCCCTCGGGGAGGTTCAGGCATGCGATGCCAAGGAAATCGCGCACTGGATGGGCCCAGGATCCGATGCCCGTTCTTACGTTCTCACCCGACCTTGGGTGCACACCGGCGTCTACGTGGAACAAACTCACCCAGGCGACCCGACCCCGTATTGGTTGTTCTCACTGCGAAGTCACGAGGAGTTCGTCGAGGCGCTCACTCGCGTAAAAGAGAAGCAATAACATGTGAGGGAGGCACGCCATGTGCCTCCCTCACAAAGAACTAAAACGCAGCCCCGCCCAGAAAAATTAGGCCGCGCACTCTGAGCACACCGGTAGGTCGTTCTCAGTGTAAGCAAGCTGGCTGCGGTGGTGGACGAGGAAGCACTGCGAGCACGTGAATTCATCATCCTGCCGCGGAATCACGCGGACGGAGAGTTCCTCGTTGGAGAGGTCTGCGCCGGGAAGTTCGAAATCTTCCGCTGCGTCGGCCTCATCTTGATCGACCACGCTGGAATTCTTTTCGGCGCGACGGGCTTGAAGTTCCTCGAGGGAATCTTCGCTGAGTTCATCATCGGTTTTGCGCGGTGCGTCGTAATCAGTCGCCATGATGGCTGGGGCTCCAAATCGGACGGGTATGGGTGTCGTCTCGGTTAACAATTTCTGACTGAATTTGTTCCTGTTGCGTACGGATTGTCTAACATTCAGAACATTTATGCACCCCCGATTACCAAACTGTGACCTGATTCGCACTTTTACTTTTCGTCACGACGATTATCCGCCACACCGCGCCTCCTACTTCCCCTCTAGGGCGCCTAGTGAGAAACTCGTGTGCAAGGTAGAAAGAGGAGCGACACCAATGTTTGATCTCGAACTTGTGGGTCTCCACGATGACGGCGAGCACTTAGTTTTCAAGGACGCCGACGAGACTCTGTATCGCCTTCCCATCACCGAGGCGCTGCGTGCAGCCGTGCGACGGGATCGTCCCGGACTCGAAAGCATTCGCGCCCAATCGCTTCGTCCGCGCGAAATCCAAGCGATGATCCGAAGCGGTGCCTCCGCAGAGGAAGTCGCCGACCGCGCCGGGGTACCCATCGAAACGGTTCGCCGCTATGAAGGCCCCGTCATCGCGGAACGTGAGTTCGCAGCCCAACGCGCCCAAAGCTTCCGCGTCGACAAGAGCGACGATGCCCCGACCCTTGGTGATCTCGTCATCGATCGCCTCGCGGCCCGCAACATCGAGACGGTCGTGTGGGATGCCTACCGTCCCGATGATGGGACGTGGTACGTCGTCGCCCGCTACCGCGCAGGTCTTGAGGATCTCCAAGCAACCTGGTCGGTCGATCTTTCGACCGAAACTTTCAAGGCGGAAGATGACGAGGCCCGGTGGCTCTCAGAAATCGATCTTGCTGACTCCTCCTACGTCCACCTGTCGGCTGTCGACGATCGTTTCTACGACGTCGAAACTGACGGCGATATCCCAAGCGTTGAGGAGACTCCCCCACCTGCTGAGGATGACGGGGACGAGACCGAAGCCATCTTGCGAGAGCTCCAAGACGCACGCGGCGTTCGTGGGGACGTTGGCTCCCCCGATCACGATGAGCCAACGCTGTGGGATGACCCACCAGCCGCGCACCCGCCACTTTCACGGCCGCAGGATGCGACCGATGCCACGATCCTGCAGCTGCCAGAACAGCCAGCTCCCGAGTCAGACCCTACAGAGCCCGAGGATTCTGAAGAGCCAACGGACTCGAGCGGCAAACGCAAGCGCGGTCGACGCGGCCGCACTTCTGTCCCCTCCTGGGACGAGATCGTTTTTGGCGCCAAGAACGACTAGGTGCTGGTATAACCAACAGTCGTGGCAAAGTTATATTTCCGATACGGAGCAATGAACTCCGGCAAGTCAACGGCACTCCTCCAGGCTGCATACAACTATGAAGAGCGAGGTCAGGATGTGCTCCTCGCCAAGCCGCAAACGGACACCAAGGGCGCCACGAAGATTGTTTCTCGCCTCGGGGTCGAACGTGAAGCGGATTTCCTAGTTGCGCCCGAGGAGGGGATGCGGAATGCGTTCTACGCTGCCCGCGGCACCGCTCCCATAGCATGCCTCCTCATTGACGAGGCTCAGTTCCTCACGCGCGATCAGGTGGATGACCTGTTGCGCATTGCCGTCCAAGACGGCACACCCGTCCTCGCTTATGGAATCCGGACCGACTTCCTCACCAGCGCGTTCCCCGGCTCGGCTCGCCTCCTAGAGCTCGCCCATACCCTCGAAGAGCTCAAGACGATCTGCCGCTGTGGGCGCAAGGCCATGTTCAACGGACGCCGAATAGGCGGAGAATTTATTTTCGAAGGCGATCAAGTCGCGATCGATGACGGACAGGTCGAGTACGAGTCCCTGTGCGGATCGTGCTATCTCCAAGAGTCCGGGGGCGCGCTCGGCATCGAGCACCCCTAGCTCATGTCAGCAGCGTGAGGATCGGAACAGCGCGCTCGATCTCGGTAACTGAGCCGTGGAGCCCAAGCAGGTTCCGCATCGCTTCGCTCATGATTCGGCTATCCCCGATCGATAGGTCGCCAAGCACGGCCACGGTGACATCGCCAATAACACCCGCCACGTCGGCGCGCACAGTGCCGAATACACCCTCTAGGAAGGCTTCCTCCCGCGTCTTCACGATGGCCCGTTCGCCAAAGTAGTTACGCCAGCGTGCGGCAACGGCCTCGGGCTCACGGGTGTAGAGGTGAACGAAGCGGTTCTCCCCCGCGACGAGATCGACGCCCTCTCGAAGTGCCGCGACCTCGGCGATGTCAAAGCGAGAGGGGCCGCCGTAGATTTTCGACTGGGTCGGTGGCACATCAGCCATCCCATGATCGGCCGTGACGATCATTAAAGTACCTTGGGGTAGCGTGCGTGCGAAGCGTTCCATCTCCGTATCCAGGTAGCGAAGTTCTGCTTCCCAGTCACGGGTCTGCCACCCGAACTCATGTGCGCGGGTATCGAGATCCGGCCAGTACGTGTACACGAGCGGGTACTCTCCGCTCTCGATCACCCGAGCGGTCGTATCAACGCGCGCATCGAGGCCTTCGGCATAGATGTATGTTGCACCGCGATGCGCCGCCTGCGTCATGCCTGAGTGCTCAAAGCGCCAGGTGTTGACATGTGCACTGGGCACGCCATCGGCGGCAAGGCGTTCAAAGATCGTTGGCACGCGCTGCCACTCTGTGGCATCAGGCAGGCCGGTCCAGGAAATGAGGTTGACTTGTTTGTTCGTGGTGGGGTTCCGGACCGTGTATCCAGCCATCGCAGTCTGCCCTGGCCCCACTCCGGTGCCAACGTAGGTGATGTTCGCGGCCGTCGTGGAGGGCTGCGCCGAGGCAGCCATACGCGAATGCATCGCGCCGGTGAGGAAGGGGGCAAGGTCAGCGCGTGCGTGCAGATTATGCCAGCCACACCCGTCGATGACCACCACCACGGCACGTTCCGCTTCTGGCAGCTCCAAGCGCTCGCGTGCCGCTAGCGCCGAGGGGTTGACGAGTGCGACCTGCTCCTCTGGTGTGAGTGCTTCAACTCCCGGGATTGGTTCTCGATTCGTGCGCCGGTCACCGCCCGCAGGTCGAAGACGCAGCTTCGGGAGTTCCCCATGCACCACACCGGCCGCCGCAAGCATGGCATCCCCCACCATCGGGGTGCCCTCGGGGGGTCTCCACACCTGAGTCATGTCAGGTATCTGACTCATCGAGACGCCCCAGCCGTGGCCTCTGACAGCGCCGTCGCAAAGGAGATCGCGGCGGTAACCGCATGCTGGCCCTCGGCGGCGGCGGAGATTCGCACAACGAGATCATCGGGCATGATGCTGCCGGTGTATCCGTGGTCGGCATCGCATTGCGGGTCGTGACACACAGCCGGTTCTAGATCGACGCGCGAGACCGCGCCCCAGGAAATCGCGAGCGTGATTTCGGATGCTGAGCGCCCCGGGCGGTACTTCGCTGGGTCGGCGATACCGTGGGTCAGTCCAACGGCCTTGATCTGATCGAGACTCACGGCCTCCGTCGTCGCCGCTGCAGCCGGTGACATCTCTGGGTGCTCGCTCGGCACGTCGTCCACGTGTCCAACGATGAGCCGTGTCGGCGTCAACACGAGCGCCGTCACGTGGCGGCGAACCTCAGCCCGGTCGAAAATCGTCTCGGCATGCACTAGGTGGCTCACTACGGGTTCGCCGGCGAGAGAAATTTGGAGGACGTCAGAAATGATCTGGGGATAATATCCCGCTCGCTCCAGATCCTGACTTAACGCATTGAGTTGCTTACTGACCACGGTACTAGTGTGCCTTATTTGGGCAGTACCCGCCGCGAGATGTCCCCGCGCTCCGGATGAGCGATCCACACCTCGCCGGAAATAATCGCGAGTGAATCCTCTGCCACGAGAACCGGGTTGAGCTCGATTCGCTTGATCGCTGCGACCTCTTCTTTGAGCACGCTGAGGCGCGCGGCGGTGTCAACGAGACGGTCGATGTCGAGTGGAGGGAGGTCCCGATGTCCAAGGAGGCGCGGGGCCGCCTTGACTGAGGTGATGAGGCTACGGACGTCGTCCTCGGTGAGGGGTGGGACTCGGTAGGAGACATCGTCGAGCAGTTCGATCGCGTCGCCTCCTAGTCCGAACGACATGATCGGCCCATAGAGAGGATCCTCAGCGCCGATGAGGACGCACGCGGCACCAGCGGGCGCCATTGCCTGCACCTCATAACTTAACGACTGGCCACGCCCGAGACTCTCAATGCGCGCCGACATCGCCTCGTAGGCCTGGCGGAGTTCGGCTTCCGATGTCAGGTCAAGGCGCACCCCGCCGAGGTCCGCGCGGTGGCGCAGCACGACGTCGGAGGTCTTCAGCGCGACAGGCCAGCCGATCTCGGTCGCTGCGGCTATCGCGTCCTCGACACTTTCGACTTCGCGGGCTCGCAGGACGTCGAGTCCATAGGTAGCGAGAAGGTCGGCAGCATCATCGGCCGAGAGTTTGCGGGTCTCCCCTGGCTCCAAGATCGCCAGGTGACTAGCGACGAGGCTGTCTGCTGTTCGGCGATCTATGCCGGGAGGGTCGACTCGTGGGGCGGCATCCTGATCTCGGTGGGTAGAGAACTGCAACATCGCTGCAACGGCTGCGATCGCGTCTTCACCTGTGACGAATCCAGGCACGCGCGTTTCCCCGGACGTCAGCGCATCTTCGATGCCTGAATACCCGGGGACGCTCGCCAGCACGGGCCGCGACTGCGTCGTTGCAAACTCGGCGATCGCTCGTGCGACCGCACTACCGTCGTCGCCAAGGAAGGCACCATAAATGACGACGAGTGCATCCCAATCCTGTCGGCTCGCCAAATCATCGAGCGCATTTCGGTACTCTTCTGATCCGGCGACCGGGTTAAACGCGGGCACACCATCGACGACGGTCAGGCCGGTTGCTCGCACGTGCTCCTGGAGCACGGCAACGTGGGTGCCGGAGTTTCCCAGGACTGCGACTCGCGGCCCCGCCGGTAGGGGCTGGGTACTAAACGTAGCGGCCCAGTCGAGGGCCTGCGGGATCGAGCGAGCACGCAGAACCCCTGCCTGGTTCATCAGCTCATCCAATGCCCGGCGCGGGGCGTGGCTTTCGCGCACGGGGTGCCCCGGCGGGCGCACCTGACCGGTGCTTCCGGCGACCGTCGCAATAACGGGGCGCTGCTCGGCGAGATAGCGGGCGACGCGGGAGAATTTCCTCGGGTTACCAATGGACTCCAAGTGGACTATCGCCACGTGCGGGTCGTCCTTACTCGCCCACAGTTGCATCGTGTCATTGCCCGAAACGTCTGCCCGGTGCCCGGATGCCAGCGCCGTAGACACGGTGAGGTTACGCTCCTTTGCACCGGCAAGCAGCGTACGCGCAGCGTGCCCGGACTGGCAGAAAATGCCGATACCGCCCGCGCCGGTTCGCGGGGTCTTCGGCGCGAGGGTCGCAGGGAGTGCGCCCTTGTCACTTTGGGCGATAATTCCATACGACCGCGGCCCAACGAGACGAATCCCGTGCTCACGGACACGCGCGAGCAACTCACTCAGTGGCACCTCGGTGTCTGATTCGGTGGCGGCGAACCCACCGGTTGGTATGAGCACCGCGCCCGTGCCCGCCTTGCCAAGCACTGGGATGAGATCCATGACCTCTTCAGCGGGCGCCCCGATGACCGCGAGATCCAGCGGTTCACTGCGCTCAGCAAGCATCTGTTCCAACTCGGCTAGATCTGCGAGCAGGTGCACACTTCCACTGAAATCGGACTGGGCAACCCGCTCAGCGATAACTGCCACGAGGCTGCTACCTTCCGAACCGGAGCCGTACAGGAGAATCGACTCGGCACCGAGGATTCGCGCCATGCTCAACGATTCGGCGCGGCGCTCACGTTCAGCCAGCACCTTCATCGACTTGTCCGTCGGGCGGATCGTGAAGTTGACGCTAACCACGCCGTCATCAAAACGCTTCTTGACGTCGTAGCCCGCGTCAGAGAACACCCGCAGCATCCGAGTGTTTGCGGGGAGTACATCGGCGACGAATCGGCGAATTCCGCGCTCGCGGCCCGCGGCGGCCAGGTGCTCTAGGAGGATCGACCCGAGCCCACGCCCCTGTGCGCGGTCGGAGACGTAAAACGCAACTTCTGCGACGTCGTCATCGGGAAACTCCTCATCGCCGATGATGCGGTCATACCGGCCAACGGCAACGATCTCCTCACCGAGGGTGAGTACGAGTGCAACGCGGTCTTTATGGTCGACGTTGGTGAACCGGTGAAGGTCAGAGTCGGAAAGGTGCGCCATCGGTGCGAAGAAGCGGAAGTAGCGGGAGCGCTCCGATTGGCCGAGGTGCATCGCCTGGAGCGCGGATGCATCGTCGGGGCGGATCGGGCGAATGCTCATCGTCGAGCCATCGCGTAAAACAACGTCAGCTTCCCAATGCAGGGGATATGGCGCGCTTGGGGTCATGGCTTGATCGTATTGCACCCGCATGAAACTGTGAGGGGTTCAGCTTCAGTTAGATCACAGTGTCGCACGGCGGGATCTCGTGAAAGACCTGAAAGAATACCCGGTATGCCATCGAATACGCCTGCCCAGACGCCCGACGAGCGAATCATCGATATCAACGTCTCTGAGGAGATGCAGAACTCTTTCCTCGAATACGCCTACTCGGTGATCTACTCCCGGGCCCTGCCAGATGCACGCGATGGCCTCAAGCCGGTTCAGCGCAGGATCCTGTACCAGATGGCGCAGATGGGTCTGCGTCCCGACCGCGGGCATGTGAAATCATCGCGGGTGGTTGGCGAGGTCATGGGTAAACTCCATCCGCACGGTGATGCCGCGATTTATGACGCGCTCGTGCGCCTTGCCCAGGATTTCACCCTTCGCCTGCCGCTCGTCGATGGCCACGGCAACTTCGGCTCGCTCGACGCCGGCCCCGCCGCGCCCCGCTATACCGAAGCGCGCCTCGCAGCCTCAGCTCTCGTCATGACCGCCGATCTCGAACTCGACACGGTCGACTTTGTGCCGAACTACGACAACCAGTTCACCCAGCCTGAGGTCCTCCCCGCCGCTCTGCCAAACCTTCTCGTCAACGGCGCCTCGGGCATCGCCGTCGGGATGGCGACGAACATCCCGCCG
>CAYVDF010000033.1:11982-14615 GCA_964450475.1 uncultured Pseudactinotalea sp. | reverse complement strand
TTCCTCGCAAGCTTTTCCCAGGCACCCACGCGGCGTGAGCGCCTCGCAGATTTCTATGCCGCCGCCGGCGCCCACGAGGTCGCGCTGTCGGCAAAGGCAGTCGCGGGGCTGTCGCGCATCCCCGGGATTCGCCGTCACGGAACACCAGCACGCAGCACCCCGACGATTTTCTTCACAGTCGACGGTTACGACCCATCAGACGTCGCTCGCTACCTCGGTGAGCGCGAGATCGCCGTGTCTGTTGGTGACTTTTACGCGCACGAAGCAGCCAAGCATGCGGGGCTTGGCCCAGAAGGCGGCATCCGATTGAGCTTTGCTCCGTACAACACCGAAAGCGACGTCGAAGAACTCCTGCGGAGCCTGCGCGCTCTTAGTCGGTGACCTTGACGATGCCGGTCGCGCCGCGTTCGGCGTCTCCCATGACGTGGTTGAGCATCGGATAATGCCCGGCCTCAACAAACTCCAGTTCCACAAACCCGCCCTGTGCGGCGAGCAGGTCGAGCGCTTGTGAGCCACCGCGGTCGTAATCTTCTGGATCGAGTGGCCCGCGACCGTCGCGCAGCAGGTACGTGCCTTCCTTGTAGACGGTGTCGAACTGGCCGCCAACGATGTGGAAACTCAACGCTCGATCCGGCCCGATCGAGAGCACCCAGAAGCGGATGCGCTCGCCGACCTTTGCCTCCAACGGTCGATCGACGTACTGGTTGACGTAGCCGTTGAACATGACGGCGTCGAAGTCACCAACCGCTGACTTCTCGGCGTTGACGGGGTCGCCCTGTTCACCGAGGAAGAGCTCGGATTGGGTGATGATGTACTCTCGGTCGACCTTGCCAAGGTTTGGGGGATCGATGACCACAGCGCCGGCCATCCCGGAGGCGATGTGAGCAACCATCGGCATGGTCGCGCAGTGATACATCCAGATCCCCGCTCGCTTCGCCTCAAACGTGTACACGAGCGATTCACCTGGCGGGATCGTTCGCATTGGCACATCGGGGGCTAATTCGGAGGCGTGGAAGTCGATCGAGTGGCCCATGGTGCCGTTGTTCACGAGGGTGATTTCGAAGGTGTCACCGATCTTGCCCCGCAGTGTCGGCCCGGTGGAGTCACCATTGAAGGTCCACCGAGTTTGCACAACGCCAGGTGCGACTTCTATCGGGATCTCAGTGACCTCGAACGTGTACTTGTGCACGGTGCCTTCTGGGGCTGGCGCAAGGACGGGGTCGTAGCCGACGAAGTCATCACTCCATGGCGCCATGAAATCGAGGTCCGCGGCAGCACCGGTTGCTCCAGGTATCGCCATGTCTGCGCCGTGGTCGTGGTTCGTGCCCGGGTCGGCCTGGGGGCCGCCCAGCGCGACGACGTCAAACACCATCCCCATCTGTCGGTGGCCAACGATGGAGCACCAGCCATCAAGATCCGCCTCAATGACCCCGACATTGATCGTCACGCTCTGGCCGGGGGCCAGCCGCCCGGAACTAACTCCGTTTGCGAACACGAGATCATGGACGTCGGTGTTGGTTAAGTTGATGACGAGCTCGTTGCCGACCGGCACATCGATGGTGGCGGGGAAGAAGCGCATGTCGCGGGCTTCGACGTCGATCTCGGTGACCTCACCTGTTGGCGTGACGGCGCCGGATGCTGACGGACCAGAGTTCGTTCCTGCGGCAAGACCGGCTGCTGCCGGGTCGAATCCGATGCCGAGGGTGCCGGCGAGAGCGACGACCGCGACGGCCGAAACGACCTGCACGAGCGAGGGTTTGGGGTCGTACGCAGGCGCCTTCACCCCTGGTGTGCGTGGGCCGGCAAGCTTGTTGTGCTCCGAGGGCCCACCTGCAGCCTCGATCTCGGCCTGAAGCTCCTTCTTCTTTCGCATCGTTGCGTAAATGCCCTTGAGCATGAGGATGAGCGTCAGAGAGAACGCGATGAGCGCAAGCGTTGAGAGAACAACGCGGACCGCCGAGGGGACGGGCAACAGAGACAGGAGCATCGCGAGGTTTGGTGTGACGACCCGCCACGTACCGAGCTTGTCGAGCTCGGCCATCCCGTGGCGCAGCACCGCGGGGCCGCCACCAATGACGACGGGGATGAGGTAGCTCAGCGCACCGAGAAGGACCTGCAGTGCGAAGCCAACGAGGAACATGACAGTGACGACGCCATAGGACACCGCAAGATCGGCCCACGCCATCGTCGCGACCTTATAGATCAGCGTGACGAGGCCGGCGATGAGCCAGATGAGGCCTGCGCCAGCAGAAAGGGTTGGGAACGAGTGCGGTGCCCGGTTGCGGGCGGCCTGCCACATGCCGACGTACGACCACCCGACCCCGGCCGTGTAGACCGCGACGCCGGCGACCCCAAGCCAGGGGAGGTCGAGGAGCGGGGCGATGATCGCCGTCGCTAATCCGATCGTGAGGACGGGAAGTGCGCGGATCGCGTGGCGTTCTGAGTGCTCGCTCATGCGGGTGCGAAGCATCGTCGGCCACAGGGTCAGGAGCGTGCCAAGGATGGTGATGCCGACCCAGCCAAGGAGGTTGACCAGCGTGTGGGCGACGAGGAGCCGGCCGTGCCAGTCGGCGCTGAGGCCGCGCGCCAGGAGTACGCCGAAGAGGGCACCAACGGGGAGCATTGAGGCGGCG
>CAYVDF010000033.1:8799-11972 GCA_964450475.1 uncultured Pseudactinotalea sp. | reverse complement strand
GGGAGGGCTTGACGCAGCCGCATCCACAGGGCGATCGCGTGCCAGATGACCGCGATCGAGATGACCGCTGCACCGACGATCGTGAGCCACCACCACGTGGTCGGCACGCCGACGAGGACCGCGATGATCCCCACCTGCAGTAGCCCGAGGCGCCAGTTCTGCTCGGTGCGGTCGTTCGGGTTTTTGGTTTTCAGCAGGGCGTTGGAGAAGTGGACGCTCCACACCATGATCGCGTGGGTGAGGCCGCCGAGGGCAACGATGTGGACCATGAGCCAGCGCGAGGATGCGAAGAACGGGTGGATGACCGCGATGATCGCCGCGATGATCAGCCACGTGACAACGGGGCGGTCGCGCATGAACCACGTGCCGCGGGTGCTCATGAATCACTACTTTCTGAGGTGGTGGAGGTTTTGGCGCGGGCTTGCTCGCGTGCGCCGAGGATCGACGAGCCGACGGAGGTCATGAGGAAAAGCAGGACGGCGATGACGTTGACGGTGCCGCCGATTTGCCACAGCAGGAGGTGGCCGCCGAGGTCGCCGATGAAGATCCGGATGATGAGGCCGACATGAAGGAGTCCGAGGGGGAGCCACATGATGGCGCGGTAGGGGAGCGGGCGGTGTAGAACCGCGGGCAGGATGATCGGGGCGTGGGCCATGATCATCGACATCGCGAACCCGAGCATGACGGCGTGCACGACGGCGTCATAAATAAATCCTTGGGACTCATATCCCGTAACGATCCAGATGAGGGCGGCCACGGCGAGCCAGAAGTATCCACTGAGAAGGGCAGCGGCGCTGTAGCGCGGCAGGCCGGTGCCTTTCACAAATTTGCGCGCGACGTCGTGGCGCATGAGCCAGAACGTGAAGGCTAAGGTGACGACTGCAGCGACGCGAATTGCGACGTCAGGCCAGAACAAGGTGCCCAGCATCGCGACCGTGAGCGCTGCGGTGGCGAGAACGAGGATGTTTTCTACCGACCGTGGCATGTGAAGTCGAGCGAGCTCGACGCGTTCAGCGGTGATGGTCAGCACGAGGAAGCCAACGAACCAGGGCAGGAGCCAGGGGATGGGGGCGAAGGTCCATGTGAGGGTCGCCATGAGGAGGTGGACGGCGCCGAGTGCTTGGACGGCGACGACGGGATCCTGGCTGCGTTTCCACAGGAAGCCGTAGACGAGGACGAACGCGAGTGCGCCTTCGATGAGGAAGAGTTTCGCGAGGATCAGCGGCACGGGAAGGAGCAGAAGGAGTCCTCCGACTCCGAGGAGTGCGGGTGCAAGGTAGCCGAGCGGTTTGCGGAGTGCGACGGCGCGTTCGAGGGCGATGAGGGATCCGAGGAACGCCACGACCATGAGGATTCCGTGGATTTCCGCCCAGTGCGATACGGGCGCGGGCACGCCCAAAAGGAGAAGTCCCGCGTTGAGTGCGGCGAGAAGGGAGAGGCCCGCAGGGATGAGAAAAAATATTCTCCAGGCCGCTGGGTTTACCGGCTTTGTCGTCACGCCTTCAATTTACACTACGTTCGAGTTGTAATAATCATGCATTGGTTGTCGAAGGTGGCTTCGCACCGGCCGGTGTGCTCCTGCAAGCAGAACGCGATCTCGCTGCTTGGAGCCTCGCCCGAGATGACAGTTTCCGCTAAACGTGCTGCCCGAGCCACGTGCTCAGCACGACGGCTTGATTGTGCTCAGTGTCTTTGGCGGAAAAGAGCAGAATCACCTTCCGCGTGCCGGCGGCATCGATGAGCGGCGCAAGTGCGTCGGTGTTGTCCTTGATCTCCGCGGTGTAGCGTTTGGTGAATTCGGGAAATTTTTCTGGATCATGCCCGAACCATCTGCGAAGCTCGGTGCTTGGCCCAGCCTCCTTCAGCCACAGGTCAAAGGGCAGATCCTTCTTGGCAATTCCGCGCGGCCACAGGCGATCCACGAGGAATACGCTTGGCTTCTCTTCACCCGTGCACGCGGTCGAAACCCGCTCGTATTCGGGCTCACCGCGCCTAGCGTTGTACACCCGGATGAGGTCTATGCGTGCCATATAGCGAGCCTACGCCCCGTGCGTCTAGGTCAAAAGGCCGTGGCGATCCGAAAATCGGGAATTAGTCTGTAGAAGCAATTTTGATCTATTTGAAAGGGGCGGATCATGTCACGTACATACGTCATTACTGGAGCCGCATCTGGAGTCGGTAAAGCGACTAAAGAAAAGCTCGAGGCGCAGGGCCACACCGTGATTGGAATTGACCTCAAAGGTTCCGACATTGATGCCGACCTCAGCACGCCTGCGGGGCGCCAGGAAGCCGTTGCTCAGGTGGGCGAGCGCACTGAGGTTGTCGACGCCGTCATCGCGTCTGCGGGAATCTCCTCGCCGATCGCACTGACCGCTGCCGTCAACTACTTCGGCGTCACTCAGGTGCTTGAGGGGTTGCACCCGCTGCTGACCAAGTCCGATGCGCCGCGCGCGGCCGTCGTGTCCTCGATGGCATCGCTGCAGCCGAATTCTCCTGAGCTCGTCGAGGCACTCCTGTCAGATGACGAAGACGCCGCGATGAAGGTCGCGAAGAGCCTTGAAGAGCAGGGGCAGCAGATCGGCCAACTCAACTACTCATCGTCCAAGCGGGCGATCTCTCGTTGGGTGCGCCGGGAGGCGATCACGGAGAAGTGGGCGGGCGAAGGAATCCCGCTCAACGCCGTTGGCCCGGGCGTCATCCTCACCCCGATGACCGATGGGCTTCTCGCATCTCCTGAATCCAAGGCGTTTGTTGACGCAGCGGTGCCCATGCCGCTCAACTACCACCAGGGCCCTGAGGTGATCGCCGATCTTCTCATCTGGCTCACGTCGGAACAGAACACGCACTGCGCCGGCCAGACGATCTACTGCGACGGTGGGGCTGACGCCGTGCTTCGCGGTGACGACGTGTGGTCAGCTCTCGACAAGGACTAGACGTCGAGAGCGTGAAGAAGGCTAACGACGTCAGATTTTGATAGTAGGCCCAGCGGGGTCTGGTGATTCTTCCCGTGCTCGGTGATGACGATCGCCGCCGGAGACACCTGACCCCGCATGCCGGCGAAAATCTGCACGGCCTCCACCGCCTTGAGGTTGCGTGGGGCGAGCCGCAGGCTGTCGGTGTCCTCGGCGAACTGGTGGATCTCGCGCAGCTTCACCGACTCAACGATCGCGCTG
>CAYVDF010000033.1:2198-8789 GCA_964450475.1 uncultured Pseudactinotalea sp. | reverse complement strand
GTCACGATGTTCGTCGTAATCAAACCGAGTGCGCCGTCATCGTCAACGATCGGCACCTGGGAGAAGCGCTTCTCCTCGACGATTTTTAGGAACGCCCCGAGGTCATCCTCGGCGTGGAGCACGGTCGGTTTGCTGAGGTTCAGCACTCCCATCACGAGCGGTGGGTCGACGATGATGTCAGCTTGCTTCTCAAGCCAGCGGACGGCGGATTCGCGCGGGTCGGCGATGATCTCTTCGTCGATGTCGCGGGGGTTGTGCACGATCGCGTTGCGCAGATCTCCATGGGATTTCAGTAGTTCGCGCTGCCGATCGGTCAGATCCTTCGACCGGTCAACAAGCGTGGGGAAGGCGAGGTGCTTGGGGTCGTTCTCGTAGCGCTCGACCCGGGATCTCAGTTCGTTTTCGATGGTTGTGAAGGCTTGAATGAATCGGCTGGCTCGATCTTCCATGAGGCCACTCTAGACGCTGTACCTATCCGATAGGCGACGGCGGCGCAGGTCCTTGTACGCGATCGCGAGAGCAAACATGAGCATGATCATGACACCGCCGAAGCCGACAATAAACGCCGTTGTCCAGTCGCTTCGAGCAAGCACGGCGAAGGTCAGCCCAGTGATGAGGGCGATACCAACCGAGGCACCCACCCGTTGCCCCGTTTGCAGGACCCCACCAGCGGAGCCAGCGTATTTCACCGGCACATCAGCGAGGCTGAGTGCTTGGTTTGGGCTGATGACCATTCCTTGACCCATCCCGATGAACGTCAGCGTAAGCAGGAGCCACCACTCGCTGAGATGCCCGCCGGCATGCAACCACACCACCGAAGCGCTCGTGGCGAGACCAAACAGCCCGGTGTAGATCCCGCCGATGACGATCTTGCGGCCGTACCAGGGCACGTTGTACCCGGCCCACAGTGCAGTGATCGACGAGGCGATGGCGCTCGGCAACCCCACGAGCCCCGTGGCGAGAGCTGAGTGCCCGAGGCCATCTTGGAAATAAATCGCGACGATGATCCAAATGCTCGTGATTCCCATGAAGTACAAGAAGATGAGCATCGAGCCGTTTGCAAAGCTTGGGGTGCGGAAGATTTCTAGGTCAACCATCGGGGCCCGGCCGTGCTTCTTGGTGCGCTTCTCCCACCACACCCATACCGCGACGAGTGCGGCGCCGGCAGGGAGCGTGAGCCACACGAGTGGAGTGATCTCGCGCTCGACGAAGGGGAACATGATCGCGAGTATGGCGAGCCCGAGCAGCACCGAGCCGATCGGGTCGAGGTGGCGGTCACGCTGGACTTCGCTGACACGGTTCTTTTTCAGCATGGGCCGGGGGAACCACAGGAACGCGAGGATGATCGTTGTGATGCCAACGGGTACGTTGACGAGGAAGGTCCAGCGCCAGCCAACGCCAGGGCCGAAGGCGTCAATGATGAGGCCACCGAGCACCGGGCCAATCGCGACGGAGACTCCGACGGTCGCGCCAAAAATCCCAAATGCGCGGGCGCGCTCAGGCCCGCGGAAGTACTGCTGGATCGCGCCCATCCCCTGAGGGGTCAGTAGTGCGGAGCCAACACCTTGAACGGCCCGGGACAAATTGAGAGTGAGGGCGTCCTGGGCGAGTCCACTAACGACCGAGGCGAGAGTGAAAATTGCGACGCCGGCGATAAACAAAGGCCCTCGCCCGTACACGTCACCGGCGCGTCCGGCTGCCACGAGGCCGACGCCGAACGTCAGCGCGTAGCCAGAGAGCACCCACTGAAGCTCGGATGTCGTTGCGCCGAGTCCAACCTCGATCGAGGGCAGCGCGACGTTGACGATGCTCACCCCAACGAGCGACATGAACAATGCCGTCGTCAGTACCGCAAGAATGCGCCAGCGCCGAGGATCCGGCGTGAATTCAAGGTCTGACGTTGGCACTCCAACAGCGTATGCACCCTGGTGTGCTTAGTCCACCTGAGCTTATATTGCGTCGAAGATGAGGTAGGCGGCACCGATGAGGGTCGCCACGATGATGATGCGATCGAACGCGCGTTGATCGATCCGCTTAATCACCATTCGCCCGAGAAAGAAACCAATCGCCGTGAGCGGTACGAGCAAAATATTCAGGCCGAGGGAGGAGAAGGTGATGAGCCCAAGGCCAATCGAGAAGGGGAGCTTAAAGAGGTTCATCAGCGCGAACAGCCAGGCCGAGGTGCCAAGGAAGGCGAGGATGTTCAAGCGTTGGGCGAGGAAGTACAGACTCATCGGCGGGCCGCCCGCGTTTGCGACCATCGTTGTGAAGCCACCGAGCGTGCCATAGATCGTGCCTTGGAGCCGGCTCACGCCCGCGGGCGCGGATCTCGCGCGCTGGTAGAAGGTCATTGCGATGAGCGCGATGAGTATCGCCCCGATCGTGATCGCGGTGATTCGATCATCGGCGTAGGCGAGAAACCACACCCCAAGGAGCACACCGATAACGATCGTCGGCGCGAGGCGCGCAAGGAGCCGCCAGTTGGCGTCTCGGAAGTACGTCCAGATCGCGAAGATATCCCCAAGGAGAAACATCACGAGCAGTACCCCAGTCGAGGCGCGTGCCGGTAGAGCAGCAGCACCGAGCACGACGCTGAGCGTACCCATCGCGGGAATCGCCGACTTTGAAATCCCGACGATAAACGCCGCGATCGCGAGCAGAATCCACGACGAGGTCGCTAACTCCGGCAGCATCTCACTCCCTTCGGTACCGTGAGGCTCATGACTTCTGTTGACTTTGGCCCGCTCATTTTTGGCGGGAACGTTTTTGGCTGGACCGCCGATGCCGATACTAGTTTCGCGCTCCTCGACCGCTTTACTGCAGCCGGGGGCATCGCGATCGATACCGCCGATTCGTACTCAGCATGGCACCCGGGCAACACGGGAGGAGAATCGGAGGAGCTCATTGGTCAATGGTTGAGACGGCGTGGGGCACGCGATGACGTCGTTATCGCCACCAAGGTGTTTTCTCACCCCGAGCGTCGCGGGCTCGCGCCGGATAACATTCGCGCCGCGATCGAGGACTCGCTGCGCCGCCTCGGCACTGATTACGTCGACTTGTATTTCGCGCACCGAGACGACCCTGACGTGCCCCAAGCCGAATATCTCGGCGTGTTCCACGAGCTCGTGACCGAGGGCAAGGTCCGCGCGATCGGTGCCTCGATGTTCCCAGCCGACCGCCTCCGCTCTGCCGCCGCCATTGCCCGTGATGAAGGACTCACGCCGTTCACCGTGTCCCAGGATCGCTACTCACTGGTCGAGCGCGGCCTCGAGGTTGAGATCCTCCCGACGCTGGCTGAGCTTGGCATGGTTGAGCAGCCGTTCGCGGCGCTCGCGGCCGGCTTCCTCACCGGCAAATACCGCCCCGGGAGCGAGACATCCACGGCAGATTCCCCGCGTGCTGGCGGTGCCCGCAAGTACTTGGAGGATGAGCGCAACCATCACCTCCTCGCTCTCCTCGATGAGATCTCCGCGGCCCACAAGGTCGGCCCGGGCTCGATCGCGATCGCGTGGCTACGGGGGCGCCCTGGAACGGTCGCCCCGCTGGCGTCGGTTTCGAACCTAGAGCAGCTGCCCACCCTCACCGATTCGTTCGGCCTTGAACTCAGCGACGAGGAGGTCGCCGCGCTGACGGAGGCGTCAGCTCACGCGGTCGGGCGCTAGCCGGCTGCGGCGAACGAGCTCGGCGAGGGCCCACTCCAGCGGTCCCTTCGTAAAGAACCGGCTCCAGCCCAACGCGAAGACGAGGCTGACGATGATGAGCAGGAGCAGCGGCACCTGCGACTGCACGTTCCACACCGCATCGGGGCCGAGCGCCCAGATGTAGAGCAGGTGGCCAACGTACAACGTCAGCGACATCGACCCAGCTGCGAGCACCGGCGCGAGCGCCCACCGCAGGGCTGCGAGGCGCGTGATGATGAGCGAGAGTGCGATAACGATGAGGCAGACGCCGATGTTGCCGAGCATCTCGAATGCCGAATCGGTGTGGGGCTCGATCGCCACTAGCGAGAGCAGGTACGCTGACCCGGTGCGAGCAGCGACCGGGGTGAGCATATGCCCGATTCCGTATCCGGCGACCGCAGCGATGATGCCACCGCCAAGGAGTCCCAGTTGGGTGCGCCACGTGGCGATCGGCAATCGCACGACCGCCAGCCCCACGAGCGAATAGGCGAGCCACGCCAGCGCTGGGTAGTACCCGGTGAGCAGTTCGGACAGCCCCGGTACCCACATGCTTGGGCTTGGCTCCCCGGTCACGAGGATCCGCGCGCCTTGCACGATTGGCGGGGCAACAACGAGCACAGCGCCCGCCCACGCAAACAGTCGAGCCGGCGCCATCGCAAGGAACGGCACGGTGAGAGCGAACATCACCGCGTAGCTCGACAAGATGATTGCCACGGGAGTGTTGAGGAACATCAGCGCGATCCCGAGCACCCCAAGATAGAACGCGCGAAGTAGAACACGGGGAACTTCAGCGCGAATGTCGGGGTAGATGCGCGCCGTTATAAAACCCAATCCACACCCAGCGAGAAGTGCGAACAGGGCGGAGGGGCGGCCGTCGGCGATCCACCAGTAGCCGTCGTCGGATTTGAGCGCGAGGTGGGCAACGAACATGCCCCCAATCGCCAGGGCGCGCGCGAGGTCGATTCCGACGATTCGTGGCATAGGAGAATCGTAGGACCAAATTCCTTATTTCGAACCCAATTCGGTACTACCGTGAGGATATGAGCGAGCACTATCTACACGGACAGCACGCCAGCGTGCTTGCATCGCACGCGTGGCGGACGGCCGCGAACTCGGCCGCGTACCTGCTGGATTACCTCGATGAGGATATGGACATCCTCGATGTGGGGTGCGGCATCGGCACGATCACAGCGGATCTGGCCACTCATGTGCGCCAGGGGCATGTGCTCGGTGTTGATATCGCCGAAGAACCGTTGGAGCGCGCCGCAGATTACGCGGTGGCCCGCGGGGTGGAGAACGTCGCGTTTGAGCGCGGCAACGTCTACCACCTCAACCACAACGACGCCTCCTTCGACATTGTGCACTCCCATCAGGTTCTTCAGCACCTGAAATACCCACTCGCCGCAATCGCGGAGATGAAGCGCGTGCTGCGCCGCGGCGGGCTGCTTGCTCTGCGCGAAGCTGATTACGGTGCGATGGCGTGGTACCCCGAAGTTGGGCTCAGCGCATGGCGCGAGTTGTACCAGCAGGTGTCGGAACACCACGGGGTGAACCCCCAAGCCGGGCGCCGTCTGCTTGAATGGGTGCACGCCGCCGGGTTCAAGGTGGTTGAGCCAACGACCTCGACCTGGACGTTCGCCGATCCGATCGAGCGCGAGTACTGGGCGAACCTGTGGATCGACCGCCTCCTGCACACGAACTTCCGCACGATCGCGCTCGAACAGGGCTTCGCCACGGAAGAAGATATCGCCGACATCATCGAGGCCTGGCGCGACTGGGCCCGGGATGGCGCTGGCTGGTTCGTTGTGGTGCACTCGGAGATCCTCGCCCGCGCCTAAACCTCTCGCGCGAGGCGGTAGGTTAGAGCCATGCGCATCGCTCGTTTCACCACCGGTTCTGACCCCCGTTTCGCCATCGTTGAAGAGGGCAGCGACGATCTCGTTGTGCTCCGCGGCGACCCGCTCTATTCGCCCCTGGAAACCACTGGCGAACGCGTCGCCCTCGAGGAGGCGCGCCTCCTCGCGCCCGTGATCCCGCGCTCCAAAGTCATCGGGGTCGGCCGCAACTACGCCGAGCACGCCGCCGAACTCGGCAACGAGGTACCCGAAAAGCCGCTGCTGTTTCTCAAACCGAACACCGCTGTCATCGGCCCCGACGATCCGATCGTGCCACCGGCGTACTCCCAGCGCGTGGAACACGAAGGCGAGCTCGCCGTCGTCATCTCGCGCATATGCAAGGACATCACGCCCGAGCAGGCCGATTCGGTCATCCTCGGGTACACGGCAGCCAACGACGTGACGGCGCGCGATGCGCAGCGTTCCGACGTCACGTGGACCCGGGGTAAAGCGTGGGATTCCTCCTGCCCGCTCGGGCCCTACCTCGTGATGGATCTCGATGTGTCCGACCTCGCGGTGCAAACCCGTGTCGACGGCGAAACTCGCCAGGACGGTCGCACGAGCCAGATGGTTTACTCGGTCGCCGAACTGGTGGCGTACGCCTCGAGCGTGTTCACGCTCCTGCCCGGTGATGTCATCCTCACTGGCACCCCCGCCGGCGTCGGCCCGATCGAGCACGGCCAGCGCGTTGAGGTCGAAGTTGAGGGCATCGGCATGCTCGGCAACCCCGTGATTCGCCGCGACTGACACGCAGTAGGCTAGAGGCATCATGAGTGAAGTACGCGTACGTTTCTGCCCCTCGCCCACCGGAACCCCGCACGTGGGGTTGATCCGAACGGCGCTGTTCAACTGGGCCTATGCCCGCCGCACCGGCGGCACGTTCATCTTCCGTATCGAAGACACCGATGCCGCCCGCGACTCCGAGGAGTCCTACCAGCAGCTACTCGATGCCCTTTCGTGGCTCAACCTCGACTGGGATGAAGGCGTGGAGGTCGGCGGCCCGCACGGCCCCTACC
>CAYVDF010000033.1:0-2188 GCA_964450475.1 uncultured Pseudactinotalea sp. | reverse complement strand
CGCATGGACATCTACGCCGACGTCGCCGCCAAGCTGCTCCAGGCCGGCCACGCCTACGAGTCCTTCTCCACCCCGGAAGAGGTCGAGGAGCGCCACAAGGCCGCCGGCCGCGATCCAAAACTCGGCTACGACGGCTACGACCGCGATCTCACGGACGAACAAAAGGCGGCATTTCGCGCCGAGGGCCGCGAGCCCGTCCTGCGCCTGCGCATGCCGGATGAAGACATCACGTTCACCGATCTCGTGCGCGGAGAGATCACCTTCAAGGCCGGCTCCGTGCCCGACTTCGTCATCGTGCGCGCCAATGGCCGCCCGCTCTACACGCTCGTCAACCCCGTCGACGATGCGCTGATGGAAGTCACCCACGTGCTCCGCGGCGAAGATATCCTCTCCTCAACGCCCCGCCAGATCGCGCTGTACCAAGCGCTCATGGACATCGGGGTTGCGAAGGTCATGCCCACCTTCGGGCACCTGCCCTACGTCATGGGGGAGGGCAACCGCAAACTCTCCAAGCGCGACCCCGAGGCTAACCTTTTCCATCACCGTGACCGCGGGTTCATCCACGAGGGCCTGCTCAACTACCTCGCGCTCCTTGGCTGGTCGATCTCGCCGGATAACGACATCTTCACCCAAGAAGAAATGGCCGCGGCCTTCGACGTCGCCGACGTCAACCCCAACCCCGCGCGTTTCGACGTCAAAAAAGCCGAGGCCATCAACGCCACCCACGTGCGCCTCCTCGAACCCGCGGACTTCCGCGGCCGACTCGTGCCCTACCTTCACGCTGCCGGCATCGTCTCCACGGCAGATTTCGACTCGCTCACAGCAAGCGAACGGCACATCCTCACAGCGGGCGCCCCGCTCGTGCAAGAGCGCATGACCCTTCTTGGCGAAGCCGTTGGCATGCTCGGTTTCCTCTTCGCCGCCGATTCCGACATCGTGATTGAAGACGACGCCCGCAAGGCTCTCAAAGACGACGCACCTGCCGTATTAGATAGGTCGATCGAGGTCTTGGAGGGCCTAGAGGATTTCACGACCGATGCGCTCCAGGGCGCGCTGAAAGCCGCGCTCGTTGAGGAGATGGGCATTAAGCCCCGCTTCGCCTACGGCCCGCTGCGCACAGCAATCTCGGGCCGCCGGGTCTCGCCGCCGCTGTTTGAGTCGATGGAAATCCTCGGCAAGGAATCGACCCTCAACCGCCTGCGCGCGCTCGCGGAGGATCTTCGTGCCTAACGCCCCCACTCAGGGCGCCATCATTGCTGGGAGCGCCCCGCGCATCGGCGACCTCAAAGCGGTGATCTTCGACCTCGATGACACGCTCGTCGATGCCCGCGCAGCCTTCGAAGTCGCGATAGATCGTGCCTTTCGATCGATCTATCCCGACATCAGCGCCGAGAACTCCGCCCGCGCCCTACACCTGTGGCGCACGGATGCCGCGGGGCACTACCGCGCCTACACCCGCGGTGAACTTGGCTACGAAGAGCAGCGCGAAATGCGTCTTCTCCACGCCACGGCCGAGCTCGGTCTCCGCGCGCCCAGCGCCGCGGACGTTCGCCGCTGGATGGACGAATGGGCCACGGCCTTCCGCGCAGGGTGGGCCCTGTTTCCCGATGCTATCCCGACGATCGAATGGGTCGAGGAGCGCGGGTACCGCATGGGGGTCATCACCAACGCGCATGCCGATATGCAGGTCGAGAAGATGGAGCTCACCGGGCTCGCTGAGCACCTGCCTCTGCTCGTCACCCTTGACACTTTTGGGGTCGGCAAACCCGACCCGCGCGTGTTCCTCGAAGCGGCCCGGCAACTCGGCGTCGAACCAGGGGAGGCGCTCTACATCGGGGATGAATTCGACGTCGATGCCTACGCCGCCACCCAGGCCGGCCTCCACGGCGCCTGGCTCTTGCGGCCCGGCCATGCTAAGGGCGGAATGCACGAAGACGACCCGTACAAGGCAGCAGATGCCGGCGTCCACGTGCTCGGCTCGCTCGCCCAACTCCCAGCGCTCTTCCTCCAGCACCGCTGAAGCAGTCCAAGTGTGTGGCGATTCACGCATGCCCATTTTGATCCCCGCGTACGTTCTCAGGTAGAGTCAACCTCCGGTAGAAGATGCCAGGCGCGCCCAGCGCGAACCGGTATCAGATACCCCTTGGGGTATGGTGTAATTGGCAGCACGACTGATTCTGGTTCAGTT
>CAYVDF010000032.1:0-14626 GCA_964450475.1 uncultured Pseudactinotalea sp. | reverse complement strand
GTGGGAGCACGTCATTAGTGAGCACGTGGAGGAGCGCCTCGTCGAACTGCTCGGGAAGCCGCAGCTCGACCCGTACGGCAACCCGATCCCCGGGCTCGCTGGCCTCGGGGTCGAGGAGCCGACCCCCGTGGACGTGATCGCGCTCGCGACCTACGTTGAAGAGGCCGATGATCTCGATGTGTTCACCGTGCGCCTCGAGCGGATCGGGGAGCCCCTCCAGGTCGATACCCGGATGCTCGAAGAGTTCCTCGCCGCCGGCATCGCCCCGCCGACGCCGATGATCGTTCGCCGGGAGGGGGAATCTCTTGCGGTGAGCGCCGATGAGGCCCATGGCACCGTTCTGGTGCCCCTTGAGCTCGCCCGGCACCTGTTTATTCGCCGCCCGACTCCCTAGCTGTGACCCGATTCACATTTGTGGATAGCGGCGAGATGCCCAGCGTCGGTACCGGCTATTTTCCGCACGGTTGCGCTGGGTTAGCGATTCGCCGTGCGGGTAAATTTGTGACGGCGAACACTCGCCTTCGTCGAACGTCTCATATTCCGTAACCAAAATGTGACATTTTCTGAAAGCTCGGGGTAGCGTTGTCTCAGCTCGGTTGTAGATGGAGCAATCGAGCTGCAGGATTAGCCGCCAAACCTCGTCAGCTAATCACTGCCCAAACAATCAAGATGGCGAGGGCGGAGGACCCAACTTCGATCCGCAAGGATCTTGGGGTGGAGCCTCATCCGTGAGGCCAAGTGATCTCCCACTTGAACCCGACAGCTCACTTCGCAGGCGCTCTTTAGGAGAGGTAAGTACTTGTCACAGAGAACCACCGGCGGTAGGTACCGTGCAGATCGCCGACCAGTGACACCATTGACCACCTTGAGTTCATACGTCACCGGCCCCGCAAGCCGACGCGCAGCAGCAGCGGCAGCAAGCACCGGAATTATCATGACGATGACAGCAGCAGGCTCTCTCGCAGTCCCCACGCTCGACTCATCCGTGGCAACCAAGCTTCCGACCATCCGTGCGATCGATGCCAGCGACACCATTGGTGCTGGCGACACCGTCACCGTCGACGCTGACGCATCGTGGTCGTTCATGGCAGCAACCGCAGGTACCTCTGCGACTGCTCCGCCGCCGCCTCCGCCGCCAGTTGTGCGCCAGGCTCCGGCAACGCGCTACCAGGCGACCTCGCGTTCGCGCACGGCGACACGCGCCGCCGCCCCAGCACGGGCAGCAGCGCCCGCTGCAGTGCAGAGCGCCCCGGCAACCGGCATCCGCGCCGCGATCATTGCCGAGGCTCGCAAGTACATCGGTACCCGCTACGTTCACGGCGGCGCGACCCCCGCAGGCTTCGACTGCTCCGGCTTCACCGCATACGTCTTTGGCAAGTTCGGCATCAGCCTCCCGCGTTCCTCGGGCGCTCAGCGCTACGCAGGCCGCGTCGTTTCTGCCGCTGAAGCCCGCCCCGGCGACCTCGTGTGGTGGCCCGGCCACGTGGGCATCTACACCGGCAACGGCAACCACATCGCCGCCCGTAACCCGACTACTCCGCTGTACGAGTCCAAGCTCCACCGCTCGGTGACCTACATCCGCGTACTCGGCGACTAGTCGCACCAACCTTAGAGAAAAACCGGCCCTCGGGCCGGTTTTTTCATACCCACACAACTATCCAGCGGCCGCCTGTGAAAAAAATTTCCTTAGCGTGCAGGCAAGTGGTGCACAGACGCCGCGAGTTATAGGACAATAAGGTAAAGCACATCCCAAATAGTGGCGGTGAAAAGGTCATGACACGTGAAGAGGTCGTGTTAGTTGGTGTTGATGGCTCGGCAGCGAGCCTTGGCGCATTGGAGTGGGCCGCAGCGTTTGCGGAACGTACCGGATGGCGCCTGCACGTCGTCTGCGCGTACGCGCTCCCGACGTTTGCTGCGGCGAGTATGGACGGCGGCTACGCAACCCTCGACGATCAGGCGATTCGTGACGGCGCACAGGCCGTTCTCGATGAGGCGGTCGGCCGCCTCGAAGGTCGCGGGATCGAAGTCACCACCGCCCTAGAGACGGGCGACCCCGCTGGCGTCCTCGTGGAACTCTCAAAGAAGGTCAGCCTCTCCGTCGTCGGCACGCGCGGCCAGTCCGGATTTGCCGAGCGCCTCCTTGGAACGGTCTCCTCGGCGCTACCCGCGCACGCGCATTCACCCGTCGTCGTGGTGCCCTACCGCGAAGGCCAGACCTTGCGGATCCCCGTTGAGAAGGTCGTCGTCGGTGTCGATGGCTCGGAGTCGGCCAAGGTCGCTCTCTCCCGCGCTGTCCAGCACGCCGCCCTGTGGGGCGCAGAGCTCACGGCCGTTGTCGGCCTGCCGATCGGCTCGGGCGCCGGCATGCTCGGCTGGCTCCCCGCCGCCGTTGACTCCGAAGCGCTCCTTGCCGATGCGAAGGAAGGCCTCGACGTCGCCGTATCCCAAGCCCTGCAGGGCTATGACAACGTCGTTGTTCGCCGCCACGCCCTCGATGGCTCTGGCGCCGCGCTGCTGACGGAGTTCTCCACGGCCGTCGACCTCGTCGTTGTTGGCACCCGCGGACGCGGTGGTTTCGCCGGGATGCTGCTCGGGTCGACCTCCCAGGCGGTGCTCCACCACTCTGCGTGCGCCGTCCTCGTCGTACCGAGCCGTCTGAAGGACGAAGCTCTCCCGACGCTTGCGCCCTGGCACAAGGGCTAAGCGGCGCTCTAGTTCGGCGTCGTTAACCGCTCGATGAGCGTCGGCAACGCCGCTGTCAGCGAGTCACGCGCTGCCGCCCGCACATCCGTCTGCCCAGACAGGATTGCGCGCGTGATCGCGGCATCGTGCACGTGGAGCACAAGATCGATGAACGTGCCCGGATCGAGCACGAACGAGCGGTCGAGCATCGCTACGGCCCCAGTGAGCACCTCTTGGAGTTCGGCCCGGAACGGCTGTTCGTGCGCGAGAAACTGCGGCGCGACCTGCGGGTCTCGCAGTGCAAGCAGCTCGTATTCGCGGGAGATGAGCGTCCACGTGCGCGTCTCGGGGATCGTTGTGAACACCGCGGCGAGCAACTCGGCGACGCCCTCATCAATCGGAGTTGCGAGGGCTGTCGCGGGTGTCAAATAGTTCTCCAACGCCTCGCGCACAACCTGAAGGCGCGCGCTCAGTTCACGGTCGGCGAGCGCGAAAAACAGCTCATCTTTTGACTCAAAGTTCGAGTAGAACGCCCCGCGCGTGAACCCGGCTGCTTCAGCGATCGCTTCGATCGAGACGGCGCGCACGCCCTCCTCAGCAAACAACCGATATGCGGCATCCATGAGGCGCTCGCGCGTTTGCTGACGCTTGCGCGAGGGGAGCGCGGATTCTGCTGTCATGAGCCTGTTCCAACCTGTGGCCAAAAGTACGCTCGCGGCGTCCAAGTTCGTGTTGTCGAGTATGAGTATATTGCATACACTTATGTATCGGATACATGAATGTATCGGACGATCAGAAAACGGAGATGCCCTCGTGTCCTCATCGCTCTACTCGCTCGGTAAGTGGGCGGCCCGGCATCGCCGGTGGGTTTTCGTCGTGTGGATTTCCATCCTTGTCGCACTTGGCGCTGGCACGCTCGCCACGGGCATCGACCTCGATGATGGGGTCTCGATCCCGGGTACCGAATCCCAAGAAGCGCTCGACACTCTGCGCGCCACGTTCCCCGAAATCTCTGGGGCGAACGCCCAGGTCGTCATCCTCGCCCCCGAGGGTAAAAGCGTCCACGACCCCGATATCAAGGCCCCGATCGATCGTGCAGTCGATGAACTCGCCGCAACCGACGGCGTCATGCAGGTGCTTTCCCCCTACGACACCCAGTTCGCCAAGGGGATGATCTCCGACACGAACCAGGCCGCGATCATCCAGGTACAGATGAACGAGAGCATGACCGAGGTTCCCGCCGAGACCAAAGACGCGATCGCTCAGATCACCGCCGACCTGGCCCAGGCGCTGCCCGAAGGTTCGCTCGCCTCCTACGGTGGCGAGCTGTTCGCTAACGCCATGCCCGAACTATCGATCACCGAGGCGATCGGTGTCATCGTCGCGCTCATCGTCCTCATCATCACGCTCGGCTCCCTGCGCGCCGCGGGCATGCCGCTGCTCAACGCGCTCGTCGGCGTCGGCGTCGCACTCCTGCTCATCCTCATCCTCGCCGCGTTCGTGCCGATCAACTCCACCACCCCGATGCTCGCGCTCATGCTTGGCCTCGCCGTTGGTATCGACTACGCGCTCTTTATCGTCGCCCGACACCAAGACCAACTGCGCGAAGGCATGGATGTCGACGAATCCATCGGCCGCGCCCTCGCTACCGCCGGGTCGGCCGTCGTCTTCGCCGGCCTCACCGTCATGATCGCCCTCGTTGGCCTCGGCGTCGCGGGCATTCCATTCTTGACGACGATGGGTGTCGCCGCCGCTGCAGCCGTCGGTTTCACCGTGCTCGTCTCGCTCACGTTCATCCCGGCCCTGCTCGGGTGGGGAGGTGAGCGCCTGCGCCCGAAGCGCCGCAAGCGAGCCAACGCCGCTAGCACTGCCGGGCGCTCCGATAAGTTCTTCCGCACATGGGTGCGCGCGGCCACGAAGTGGCCCGTGGTCACGATCGTCCTCGTGCTTGCCGGCACCCTCGCCGTCGCCGCACCCGCCCTCCACCTACGCCTCGCGCTGCCCGACGCGGCCTCACTACCGAAGGATGACCCCGCACGGGTCACCTACGAGGTCGTCGGCGAGCACTTCGGTGAAGGCTTCAACGGCCCCCTCATCGTTACCGGCTCGATCCTCACAAGCACCGACCCGCTCGGCCTCATCGATGGTGTCGTGGAAGAAGTCTCACGCCTCGATGGCGTCGATCAGGTGCTGCTAGCAACCCCGAACCCGAAGGCTGACACCGCGATCATCCAGGTCGTCCCCAAGGGCGCACCCGACTCCGATGAAACGAAGGAACTCGTCCACGACCTGCGCGCGATGCAGCCTGAGATCCTAGAAAAATATAATTTCGACCTCGCCGTCACCGGCTTCACCGCCATCGGCATCGACGTCTCTGAAAAACTCGGCGCCGCACTCCTGCCGTTCGCGCTCGTCGTCGTCGGGCTCTCCCTCATTTTGCTCACGATGGTCTTCCGCTCGATCGCCGTCCCAATTAAGGCCACCATCGGGTACCTCCTCTCGGTCGCCGCAGCGTTCGGCGCCGTCGCGCTCGTCTTCGAAGACGGCCTCATGGCCGGCATCCTCGGCGTCGCCAAACTCGGGCCAGTCCTGAGCTTCATGCCGATCGTCGTCATGGGCGTGCTCTTCGGGCTCGCGATGGACTACCAAGTCTTCCTCGCCACCCGCATACGCGAAGACTACGTTCACACCGGGGACGCCCGCGCATCGATCGAAAGCGGCTTCGTCGGCGCCGCGAAAGTCGTCACCGCAGCGGCCATCATCATGGTCGCGGTCTTCGTCGCATTCGTGCCCACCGGCGATGTCAACATCAAACCCATTGCCCTTGGCCTCGCCGTTGGTGTCTTCGTCGACGCTTTCCTCGTGCGGATGACCCTCGTCCCTGCCGTCCTGCGCCTCCTCGGCGACCGCGCATGGTGGATTCCCCAGTGGCTCGACCGGCGCATGCCGTCGTTCGACGTCGAAGGCGAAGGAATCAGCCAAGAACTCGCGCTCGCCAACTGGCCCACCCCCGATAACGACGACGCGATTGTCACCGAGGGGCTCGCCGATCGCGATCGGATTATTGACGGCGTCACTCTCGCGGTCCCTCGCGGCGGCACCGCTGTGGTCGAGGCACACACGAGAGGTCAGCTCACCACCCTGCTCCTCACCCTCGCCGGCCGCCGACCCGTGCACGAGGGCAAGGTCAAGGTTGCCGGCTACGTGCTGCCATCTCGGGCATCGACCGTGCGCCGGAGGGTCGGCTACGTCAACGTGCCCGTCCACGGCACGCGCGCAGTGGCTGAGGTAGCCGCGGAGAAACCAGAAATTCTACTTCTTGACGGGATGGGCGACCTCGCCCCGAGTGATGCCGCCGAGGTTGAGCGCATCCTCAGCGAGCACCCCGTCGAGACCGTCATTACCGGAGTCGTTCGCACGCACACGCCAGCGGATGGGTCCTCTACCCTCGTAGGAGCGGTGCAACCATGAAACTCGCCAACCCCTCCCGCTGGGCGGTGTTCCTCATCGCGCTGCTCGTTCCCGTTCTCGCGGCGATGGCGTTCGCCACGACGCTCGCCAACCCTGACCGGCACGTGAGAAGCGTCGTCGCCGCCGTCGTCAACAACGACGAACCTGTCGAACTCCAGGGCCAGATCGTCCCGCTCGGGCGCCAACTCGCCGCCGCTCTCGTCGAAGGCCAGGGGCTAGCTGAAGGCGAGGATGGCAAGCAGAACTTCACGTGGGCAATGACCAACGATGAACTCGCAGCCGAAGGCTTGCGCGATGGCACATACGCCGCGGTCGTCACGATTCCACCGGAGTTCTCCGCCGCCGCGACCTCGACCGTCGATCCCGACGGGGAGGCGACCAAGGCACTCATCGAGGTGACGTTCTCCCCGCGGACCCGTCTTGCCGATGAGGCGATGACGAACACGATCATCCGCGCCGCACTCGCCTCACTCGGCCACGACCTCACCGGCACGTTCCTTGACAATATTTTTCTCGGTTTCAATACTCTCGGCGATGAGCTGGGCGTCGCCGCCGAGGGTGCTCGCTCGCTCGCCGATGGCGCACGCGAACTCGCCAGCGGGGTGCACGAGCTCGCCGATGGCACGAACCAAGTTGCTGACGGCGCGAACCAGCTCGCTGCCGGAACCCGCGAACTCGCCGGCGGAATGGGCCAGCTCGCCGGAGGGATGCGCGAGTACGCCCAGGGTGCCTCACAATTTGCTGACGGCGTGGGTGGCCTCCGCGATGGCTCGAAGGCTCTTGCTGGGGGAGCGGGCGACCTGGCAACTGGTGCCCGCCAACTCGCCGGCGGTGCGGGTGAACTCGCTGATGGCACGAGCGAACTCAGCGACGGCCTTGGCCAACTCGCTGGAGGGGCGCAGGAACTGGCCGATGGACTCGGCCAAATCAGCGACCTCGTTGGCGATGCTCCCGACCAGTTAGACAACCTTGCCCAGTACCTCATCGGCGGCGCCTCTGACGTCCGTGACCTCGCCGATCAAGTAGCAGGCGCTGGGGGATCGATCGAAAATATTATTTCTGAAATCTGCGCCATTGACCCGGATGGGGAGGCGTGCAGGGCGCTCCAAGAGTACCTCGGCGATTCCGAGGCGCTTCAGCAGCTGCTGGGTCAGGTCGCCGGCGGCATGTACCAGCTCGCCGATGGCCTCGAAGGTGTCGGCGACCCCGAGGGCATCTTCGCCCAAATCCAGCAGTTCACCCGCGGATTCCAACAACTTGCAGACGGTGCCCGCCAGCTCAGCGATGGACTCGACCAGGCACATGACGGTTCGAAGGAACTCAGCAGCGGTGCCCACCAGGTCGCCGGCGGAGCGGGCGAACTCGCCACGGGGCTGGAAGAGTACGCCGCGGGCGTGCGCGAATTCGACCAAGGCGTTGGCCAACTCCACGGCGGCGCCAAGGAGCTCAGCAGCGGTGCCCACAGTCTCGCGAACGCGGGCAGTGAAGTGGCTAGCGGCGCAGGCGCGCTCTCCTCCGGTACCGGCGACCTCGCCTCCGGGCTCGATGAACTCGCGGCCGGAACCGGCGCACTCGCCGATGGCACGGATGAATTCTCTGATGGAACCGACCAGCTTGCCGATGGCCTCCACGAGGCGACCGAAGCTATCCCGAGATACCCCGATGGAAAGCGGGAGACGCTCGCCGAGACCATCGCCGAACCGATGGCGATCGACGGCGCCAGCCCAGCGAAATTCCGCTGGCTCGCCTGCTTCGGAGTCCTCGCGCTGTGGCTTGGTGGCCTGTGGCTTGTACCGCGCTACCCAGCAGTCGCCCGCAACGCTGCCTCAAGCACCCGCTCGGCAGCGGGCCTCACGTGGTCGGCGCTCAAGGTGCCCGCGATCGTCGCAGTCGCCCAAGGTCTTGCCGTTGGAATCGTCGTTGGGCTCATCGCCGCAACCTCGGTGATTGCCGCCATTGGCTTCACGGTACTTGCGATCCTCATGTCGCTGGCGTTCACCGCGGTGCAACGCGGCCTCGTCGCCCACCTCGGTTGGGGCGGTATCGCACTTACTGTCCTCATCGGAATCTTCGCGATCGCCACGGCGCTGCTTTCTGCAATGCCCGCGGCAGCAACCAAGATCCTCTCGTGGCTCCCCATCGGACCCGCGATCTCTGCGACCCAAGGAGTGGAGATCGCCGGAGGAATCTCCGTGGCTCCGATCCTTGGCCTCCTCGCCTGGGGCGCGGCCGGAGTCGTTGCACTCCTGCTCGCCACTCGGCGTGAGCAAACCCGAGGATAAATATTTTTTTCTAACCCTCGAGGTGGCGATTGGGTGCAACGACTCTCGTCAGGGGATCGAGCGCCTATGCTCGGGTGTACCCTGCACAAGTCTTAGACCGCAATGGAGGCGTCCCGATGAGAATGAAACGACACGCGAGCGGCGCCGTCATAGCCACTGTCTTGCTGCTCGCGGGCTGCTCCACCACACCGGATCCCGCATCCACCGACGAACCGGAGGAGACTCCCCGTACGCAACGTACGAACGCAAGTCATCGGAGGGCGTACCAGAGGCGGCACTCACTGGCACGTTACAAATTTCAGGCGACTGTCTCGAAGTCGACACCGAGGCGGGGCATTCCTACCGACTCCTCGTGCCGCAAGAAGCGACTTGGGAGGTCGACCCGATGTCTCTCACCCTCGATGGGCATACCTTCAAGGTCGGGGACGACGTCGCATTCGGAGGTGGGTACCTCGATCCCGGGAAGATTGGTCTTGACCACGTCTGCGCGACCGGCGATGAAATCTTCCAAGTATTCACCGTCGGAGGGAACTAGCGCGCCGCAGAGTGTTGTGATGTTGGCGCTCCCGGCGCGAATCGAACGCGCGACCTACCGCTTAGGAGGCGGTTGCTCTATCCCCTGAGCTACGGGAGCAATGTGCCCACGCTATTGTGCCACGATCTGTCCACGCCTGGACACACGCCGAAAGGCTAAACGCGCCACAACCGGCACGGGTGGTGTGACAATAGGCGGGTACAAAAAGAAAGGTGGCACGCGTGGATATCCTCATGTGCCCTCCCACGTATTTCACAGTTAAATACAAGATCAACCCGTGGATGGAGCCGTCAGCAACGGTCGACCAGGCACGGGCGCTTGCGCAGTGGCAGAACCTGCACGATGCGTACATCGATCTCGGGTTTACCGTGCACCTCATCGAGCCGCTGCCCGAATACCCCGACATGGTTTATGCCGCGAACGGTGCCACGGTGATCAACGGGGTGGCCTACTCTGCGAAGTTCAAATTCGAGGAACGCAAAGGTGAGGCGGCCGCATATCTGGATCGGCTCACGGCGCTCGGTTTCACCCCAGTCGAAGCGCAGTTCACCAACGAAGGTGAAGGCGACATGCTCCCCGTTGGTGATGTCGTGCTCGCGGGGCATGGATTCCGCACGACGCTCGACGCGCACAAAGAACTCCGCGAGGTCACAGGCGCCGAGGTCGTCAGCCTAGAACTCATCAACCCGAAGTACTATCACATTGATACCGCGCTCACCGCAATCAGCGACGACCTCATCGCTTACCACCCCGAGGCGTTCGCGCCGGATAGTCGGCGCAAACTGCGTGAGCTCTTCCCAGGCGCGATCGAGGTCGGCGAAAGCGATGCGCGAGTGCTCGGGCTCAACGCGGTGTCCGATGGCTACAACGTGATCATCGCGCCGCAAGCAACGGGTTTTGAAGCGCAGCTCAAGGCCGTAGGACTCAATCCGATTGGAGTGGATACCTCCGAGCTCCTCAAAGGGGGCGGCGGTATCAAATGCTGCACCCTCGTGCTGCGCGGAGGGTAGTTTTTTCACCGCGCACGGCGAGCCAATTACTTGTCTAAACGTGGATTTAGTACCTTGGATGGGTGAGCTCTGAAATCCACGATCCAAACGCCGAAGATTCGGCGGAGGTTGTCGTGCGCTCAGTCGAGGAACAGATCGAGGCGTGGCGCCGCGCACTGCTCGAACTAGCCGGCGGCTCTGCCCTGTGGGATATCGACTCCCTGGGCGATGCGGTCGTTGACCTCACCGGCGCTCACCCTTCCGGAATTGCCCAGCTTTATGCCGGGCGGCGCACGCGGCTAAGCAATGTCGTGCGCGAAGGTGCCTCGCTTAGCCAGGCACGGCGCCAAGCGCGCCTAGTGCTGTCTCGCGCTGATGAACTCGCCGGCCAGTTTGGCCTCGCGCCAACGTACGTCGCGATGGGCGTTGCCCGATGGTTTGAGCCTGAGGATCTTCGCCACGTGCGCACGGCCATCGACCCGACCCCGATCGAGGGCCACCACGTGCAGGTCCCGGTGCTGCTGCGCCCGATCCGCATGCGCCCCCTCCCCGCGAACGACATCGAGATGGAACTCGACCCCCAGGTCGAGATCAACCCCGTCATCGTTCGCGCTCTCCGACTCGCCGGAGTCACGTTCGATCCTGATATTTTGACGTCGTCGACCTCCCGCGAGCACGGCTTCACTCCGCGCCCGGCCCTTGACGCGATCGAAACACTCGGAACCGCGCTCGCGGAATTCTCGATGGACTCACGGATCATCGTCGGTACCTTCGTCCACCCAGGTCAGGCGCTCGCCGAAGACGTTGATGAGCAGCGCGAGGCACTCGCTGAGCACACGGTCGTGCGCGCGCTGGCCGGCTCCGATCGCGCTGCCGAAGACGTGCGCCGCTCACTGCCAGCGATCCGGCTGACCGACCCAGATCCCGACTCCGAGCGCGGCGTCGGCGACCTCGACTCGGCTCAGCACCAGGTTCTCGATGCGCTGGCATCGGGTTCAGACTTCTATATTGACGCCGCCCCCGGTGTCGACACCGCAGGCACCGTTGCCGCGATGATCGCCGAGGTCGCCAAGAACGGCTCCTCGATGCTGTACGTGCCCGGCACCCGCCGAGCCGGCGCCGCTGTCGTCGATGCAGCCCGCCGCGCCGGAATTGACAGCCTGATCCTCGACATTTCTGGTGATCCGCAGTGGCGCAAGAACGCCGCCGATCACATCGTTGACGGGATGAACCCGACCCCGCCGGAAATTTCCGATGAGGTCAAGGAGATCCGCGCCGACCTGCGATCCGCGCGCAAGATCCTCGGAGACTTCATCGGCGCGCTCCACCTTCCACGCGAACCGTGGGGTGTCTCAGCGAACAGGGTGCTCCACGAACTCGCCAACCTCACCTCCCAACGGCCTGGCCCGCGCACCCAAGTGCGCCTGCCAAGCGAGACGGTATACGAGCTCACCCCAGAGGAACGGGAGGAGGCTCGGGCAACGCTCGAGCGCGCCGCAGAACTGGGCACCTTCCGCCTGCGCGCCTCTGATACGCCGTGGTACGGGGCGGAGCTGCGCGATGCCGAGCACGCCGAACGCGCGCTGGAGCAGGTGCGCAATCTCGTTGAGAAGCTTCCGCTCGTGCACCAGCAGATGGCGGCCACCGCCGCCCAGACTGGCCTTGATGAGGCAACGAACCTCGCCCAGTGGAGCGAGCAGCTTGAACTCCTCGATGGGATCAGCCGCTCGCTCGATATGTTCACCCCGGAAGCGTTTGAACGCCCAGCCCGGGAGATGGTCGCCGCGACCGCCACGTCGAAGTGGCGCGCCGAGCACGGCATCAGCCTGCCTCGCTCGGTGATCCGCCGGTTGAAAAAGCGTGCGAAAGATTTGGTGCGCCCCGGCGTCGTCGTCGACGATCTCCACCAAGCGCTCGCGGACCTGAGCGAACAGCGCGAAACCTGGCGCAAGCACTGCTCCGGCGGCGGCTGGCCTCGCGCACCTGAGAACCTCTACGAGATCACCAGCACGTTCGAAACCGTTGGCCGCGACGTCGACGAACTTCAGCAGGCGCTCGTACCGAAGGGGGAGGGAAACGAGCTACGAGAGATGCCGGTTGCTGACCTGCTCACCCGCATGCAGCGCCTCGCCTCCGATGAAGACACGCTCAACACGATCCCCGCGCGTGCCCAAGCCCTCGCCGACCTCGGCGCCTGGGGCTTTGGCGCACTGTGTGAGGATCTCTCGCACCGCCGAGTCGCCACCGATATCGTCGGCGCGGAATTCGACCTTGCGTGGTGGTCGAGCGTGCTTGAAGAGATGCTCACCGTAGATTCCGCGATGGTCGCACTCGACCCGAAGGTCCTCGACGACGGCCTCGCCCGCCTCCGCGCCTCCGACGAAGCCCACGTCGCCAGTCTCACCGCCCCTGTCCTCGCCGCCCACGCCGAGCGCATGCGCGGCGCCATTCGCGAGCACCGCAGCGAAGCCCAAGAATTCTACCGCGGGGTCAAACACCGCGGGGAACTCGATCTGCGCACGCTCGTTGCCGATTACCCCAACATCATCTGGCGCCCACGCCCCACATGGATCGTCCCGCCGATGGTCATCCCGCAGGCACTGCCCGCGGGCGCCGCGGTTGATGTCGTCATTTTGGACGCCGTGCATCACCTTGGCATCGAATACCTCCTTCCGGCGATCGTGCGCGGCAAGCAAGTCATCGTTATCGGCGACCTCCACCGCGAAGGCGCACTTGGGGCGGATCCGTTCTCGGTGCTGCCGCAGATCGAACTGCCCGCCGACCGGGTCGACCGCGCCGCGCCGCTGTCGCAGTTCCTCCGCGATCACGGCTACGACGAATCGATCCAGCCCGTGCCGAGCCCGCCCCAGGTTGAGCATGAGGTCATCACCCTCGATCTCGTTGATGGGGTGGGCGCACCCGCGCTCGACTCCGAAGTCGTCGAAAGCGTCCAGGCCGAGGTCGACCGCGTTGTTGACCTCGCGATCGATCACGCGCTGACGAGGCCCGAAGAATCCCTCGCAATTGTCGCGCTCAACTCCCGCCACGCAGATCGCGTGCGCAAAGCCATCGCTGCGCTGACGAACGTGTCACCCGCGATCGCATCCTTCTTCCGCCCCGAAAACAACGAGGCTTTCGCCGTAGTCAGCGCCGAGGCGGCGGCCGGGCTGCGTTGCGATGCCGTCATCCTCACCGTTGGATTCGGCAAGACTCCGCATGGGCGCGTGCTCCACCGCTTTGGCGCAATCTCCGGCGAGGGTGGTGCGGGCTTCCTCATCGATGCGATCGGAGCGAGCCGCAAACGCTTGACGGTGGTGTCGTCATTCTCTTCAGGCGACCTGGACCCGGGCCGCTTGCGTTCACGCGGTGCCCAGATGCTTTATGACCTGCTCGCCCTCGCTGAGGCCGGAGTTGAGCCGGCGCACGTCGACGATTCGGCCGAGCGCGAACCCGACCGCCTCCTGCTCGATCTTGCTGAGCGGCTGTGGCGCCTGGGTATCACCGTCGTGCCGCAGTACGGGGAGCCCGGTTGGTACCGGATCCCGCTCGCTCTTGGCCACCCATCGCGCCCGGGTGAGCTGCTCATGGCGCTGCTCACCGACGACGCGGCCTACACCACCGAGTCGAGCCTGCGCCGCCGCGATCGCCACTGGCCGCAGCGCCTCGAATCCCGTGGCTGGCACGTACGCACCGTGTACTCCACCGCCGTGTTCATGGATCCCCAAGGCGAAGCCGAGCGCATCGCCGCCGAGGTTACCGCGCTCGCAGAAGAGGGCCGGGAAGAAACGCCCGAACCAGTGACAGTTCCCGAGGAAGTGCTCGATGGTGCGGAGGATCTCCTCACGGCAGCGGAGAACGCCCCCGAGATCGACGAGACCCAGGCACCCGAGCCAGCCAAGGTCACCGTGCGAAGTGAAACCATCGCCGGGCAAACGACCTCGCACATCCCCGTCATCGTTGAGGCCGGCGAACGAAGCCCACGACCCGACATCGAAAAGGGCCTGCCGATCACGACCTACAGCGACGACCAGCTTGATGAGCTCGCCTCGTGGATTGGCTCCGACGGCAAGGAACGCTCGCCGGAGCAATACATGATCGAGCTTCGCGAGGAACTCGGCATCACCCGCGAGGGCGCACACATCGACACGGTGCTCGGCGCCGTCATCGAACGCACGAGCGCACCGGTGAAGAAAAAACCCCGGAGAGCCACGCGTGTAGGCACGGAGGATCCGGAGTTTTCTGAGAGCGCCTGGCGCGCCGAAGATACCGAGGCGGCGCAGGAGCCGTTAGGCGATGACGATGATCGCATCCTGCGGGAGAAGCCCCCGCACTGGAGTTAGTTCGCGGCGTTCCTCGCGAGCAGGTCGCGGATCTCGGTGAGAAGAGCGACGTCCTCTGCGACCTCTTCGGCTGCTTCCTCTTCTTCTGCCTTCTTCGTGCGCTCGGCGAGTTTGTTCACGGGAACGACCACGAGGAAGTAGATGGCGGCGGCCACGAGAAGGAAGTTGATCGTGGTGGTGAGGATCGCGCCGGGCTGAACGAGGGATTCGCCAAGCTTGAACTGAAGGAAGGAATCGAGGTTTGGCTGGCCGAAGATTGCGCCGATGATCGGGTTGAGCACCTTCTCCGTGATCGACTCAATCACAGAACCGAAGGCAGCACCGATG
>CAYVDF010000031.1:4055-14732 GCA_964450475.1 uncultured Pseudactinotalea sp. | reverse complement strand
CAACGGAGAGCGCTCGGGCGATCCCGATGCGCTGGCGCTGTCCGCCCGAGAACTCGTGCGGGTCACGGCGCAGGGACTTGTCCGGCAACCCCACCGCGCTCAGGAGCTCAACGAGGCGCTCGCGGCCACCGGTCAGGCCATGAGCCTTCATCCCCTCGAGCAGCAGTTGCTCAACCGTCTGGCGCGGGTCCAGGCTGCCGAGTGGATCCTGGAACACCATCTGCATGTGCTGGCGCTGCTTACGCAGGGCCTCGCCTTTGAGTGAGAGCACGTCGATGCCGTCGAAGTGAACCTCACCAGTGGTGTACTCCTCTAGGTTGAGCACGGCCCGCCCAAAGGTCGACTTGCCGCACCCGGATTCGCCCACAAGCCCGTAGGTTTCACCGCGATACACGGTCACGTTCATGCCGTCGACGGCGCGCACATGCCCGACCGTGCGGTCGATTAGGAGGCCGCGCTTGATGGGAAAGTGCACGTGCAGGTTCTTGGTCTCCAGCAGCACGTCGCCGCGTTCAGCAGGCGTGCGGGCATCGGGAGTGCTGTCGTGGAGGGAGTCGGTTGTCGTATCAGTCATGAGTGACTCCAGTACTTGGCTCGGCGGCTTCCATGACGGCGTTCGGATCGTCGGGCGTTTCCGGTCGCGGCCCGTCTGGGGTGAGAGGGTTGAAGCAGCGCAGGTGGCGCCCTTGCGGCAGCGTCACCCCGTAGTGGGTGCCGACGTCGGGCACGAGCTCGGGTGTGCCATCGAAGCAGGCATCGATTGCGCTACTGCAGCGCGGGGCGAAGGCGCAGCCGTCGGCCCACGAGATGTTGTCCACCACCGAGCCGGGTACGGGGTTGAGGCGTGAACCCCGCACGGAATCGAGCCGGGGGATCGAGGCGAGGAGACCGCCAGTGTAGGGGTGGCGGGGGTAGGCAAACAAGGGGTAGCGCGCGGAGCGCTCAACGATCTTGCCCGCATACAGCACGTTGACCTCATCGCACATTCCTGCCACGACCCCGAGGTCGTGTGTGATCATGATGAGCGCCGTGCCGGTTTCGTGCACGAGCTCGGTGAGCAGCGCGAGAACCTGCGCCTGAATTGTCACATCGAGCGCGGTCGTTGGCTCATCGGCGATGAGCAAGCGGGGCGAGGAGGCGAGCGCCATGGCGATGAGCGCACGCTGGCGCATCCCGCCTGAGATTTGGTGCGGGTACTCAGAAAGGCGCCGGTGGGGGTCGGGGATCCCAACCCGCTCGAGCATCTCCTCCGCCCGGGGCATCGCCTTGGAGCGGGAGAGCTTCTCGTGGCGCATGAGCACCTCGGCGACCTGCAAACCAAGCGGCACAACGGGGTTGAGCGAGGACAGCGGATCCTGGAAGATCATCCCCAGCTCCGACCCACGCAGGTCGCGCATCTTGCGGTCGGGCAGGTTAATGAGGTTCGTGCCGTCATAGTTCGCTTCGCCGGTCACAACGTTGCCGCGCTCGGGCAGCAGCCCCATGATCGCGAGCGAGGTTACGGACTTGCCGCACCCAGACTCGCCCACGAGGCCGACGATCTTTCCGGCCTCGACGTCGAAACTCACGTTGTCGACGGCGGTGAAGGCGTTGTCGGATTTGGCGTTGAACGTGACGCTCAGGTCACGTACGGATAGAAGAGCAGACAACGTTTTACCTCCTCGACCTGGGGTCGAGCGCTTCGCGCAGCGACTCGCCCATGAGAGTGAAGCCGAGCGCAACGATGATGATCGCCAGCGCCGGGTAGACGGCCAGGTGCGGGAAGGAGTTGAAGTAGTCCTGCGCCTGGCCGAGCATCTGACCCCATTCGGGCATGCGGTCATCGGGGTTACCTAACCCAAGGAAGCTCAGCGCGGCGGCGTCGATGATCGAGGTCGCGAGCACGATCGTGCCCTGCACGATCACCGGCCCGATCGCGTTGGGCAGCATGTGCCGCAGAACGATCGGCGCCTTGCGCACACCTAAAGCCCGCGCGGCGAGCACGTGGTCGGAGTGCCGCTGGGCGAGCATGGTTCCGCGGAGTAATCGGGCGAAGATCGGGATTTGCACAACAGCGATCGCGATGATCAGCGTCCACTGTGAAGGGCGGGAGAACAGTGCCGCGATGGTGAAGGCCATGAGCAGCGAGGGAATCGATAGCAGCACGTCAACGACGCGCATGACGACAGAGTCGACCCAGCCGCCGAACGCGCCGGCGAGGGTTCCCAGAATGGATCCGCCGGTGAGGCCGCCGAGGGTGGCGAACACGCCGATTATGAGGGTTTGGCGCGAGCCGATGATCATACGCGAGAGCAGGTCGCGGCCGCGATCGTCCGCGCCGAGGGGGAACCCGGGCTGGGGTCCGGGCACGGGGTTCGACTGGCGGTTCACCTGGTCGATCAAGAGCCGTTCGGCCGGGTCGTGCGGGGCGATCCACCCCGAGAACAGTGCGAGCAGCACGAACAGCACAACGATCACGAGGCCGGCGAGAAACACGTAGTTGCGGCGCAAGCGCATCCACGCCGATTGCCACAGGGAGATTCCCTTATCGGCATCAATACGCGACTTGGAAGGCACGCCCGCGCGGGCGGCGAGCTCGTCGATGCGGGCTTTCTTGGCCGATGGGCTAAGGGGGATCTTGGTTTCGGTAGCCACGGGCCTCACCTCGTCCTAACGCGGGGGTCGATGATGGCGTAGGCCACGTCAACAAGCAGGTTCACGACGATATATATCAGCGCCGCCATCATGATGAGAACTTGCAGAACGGGATAATCTCGCAGCTCAAACGCGCTGGCTAACGCCTCGCCGACGCCGCGGAAACTAAATACCCGCTCGGTGAGCACGGCGCCTGCGAGCAGGGCACCGGTTTGCAGACCGATCGTGGTGACCACGGGGATGAGAGCGTTGCGCAGCACGTGTCGCACGCGAATGACGTTGGAGGTGAGCCCTTTGGAGCGCGCGGTTCGAACGTAATCTTCGTCGAGCACTTCGAGCACGGAGGCGCGGGTGATGCGGAAAATTACCGCAAAGGGAATCGAGGAGAGTGCGAGAGCAGGCAGGATGAGATGCTTCAGCGCATCCCACGCGGCGTCCCATTCGCGGGTCAACAGCCCGTCCAACACGAACAGGCCCGTGACGCGGGTGGCGTTGATGCCTACGGATTCCCGGCCTGAGGGGGGTAAGATGCCCATCTTGATCGCGAAGAAGTACTTCAGCACGAACGCGAGGAAGAAGACGGGAACGGCGACACCTACGAGGGAGAAGATGATCGACGTCGTATCAAGCGGGCCGCCGCGGCGGCGGGCGGCCACGTAGCCGAGCGGGATCGCCAGAACGATGGCGAGGAGCAGGGCGAGGGTGGAAAGTTCGATGGTCGCGAGCAGGCGGTTGAAGAACAGTTCAAGCGCATCGCGGCCGGGCAGTACCCCGGTGGAAGTGCCAAAATCGCCTGACAGTACGCGCTTGAGGAACGCCACGTACTGCAAGTGAATGGGCTGGTCGAGGCCGAGTGCGGCTTCGAGGGCGGCGCGCTCATCGGGGGTGGAGCGCTCGCCGAGCAGGGCGGAAACGGGGCCGCCGGGAAGGGCGCGGAGCCACGCGAACAGCACGATGCTGAGCATGAACAGAGCGATGAACGCTTGCCCGATCCGGCGGATCAGATATTTCGTCATTGAACTACCAAGGGAGGGGAGCACCGCTCTGGGCGGGCCGGCGAACCGACCCGCCCAGAACTTGATGGGTGATCTTAGCCAGCGAGCGTCACGGTGGAGAAGTCCTCCGCCGCGAGTGGGCTGGTGATCAGGCCCTTCACCTTGTCGTTGACAACGATGGCCGGTGGGCTGTGGGAGATCGGAAGACCAGGGAGGTATTCCTGAGCAACCTTGCGGTTGATTTCCTGCCACATCGACACACGCTTGGCCTCGTCTGGTTCGGAGTCGGCGGCAACGAGTGCGTTGGTGAGGTCATCGGCCCATGGGTACTGGCCGGTTGCGAATGCGTTGTTCTGCTCAGTCCAGAAGGTTCCGATGAAGTTGTCGGCCGAGTCGTAGTCACCGGTCCAGCCCAGCAGGTAGGCATGTGCCTTGCCCTGCTCGGTGCCGTCGAGGTAGCCACCGGTCCATGGCAGTGCCACGGCCTCAACCGTGATGCCAACGGCCTCCCAGTCGGAGCGAATCGCGTCATAGATGTTCGCCGGGTCTGGCATGTACGGGCGGGTCACTTCGGTGGGCTGCCAGAACTCGATCGTCAGGTCGGACTGGCCGGCCTCTTCGAGGAGCTTCTTGGCGAGTTCCGGATCGTATGCGTCCGGCTTGAGGTCGGGGTTGTAACCGGTCAGCGCTTCCGGGAAGAACTGGCTGGCGGGCTCAGCACCGTCGGGGAGCTGCGAGGCAACGAGCTGGTCGCGGTTGATGGCGTGCGAGAGGGCCTGACGGACCTTCACATCCTTCAGCGCTTCGTTATTCGTTGCGTTCAGGCCTACATACAGGATGTTGAACGCGGGGCGAATCTCAACTGAGTTACCGGCTGCTTCGAGATCGGCCCAGTCAACGGGGTTCGGCAGGTCGTAGCCGTGAATAGTTCCGGCTTCGAGTTCCTGACGGCGAGTGGTTTCGTCTGGGATCGTCCGGATCACCATCTGCTTCACGCCGGCCTTGGCACCCCAGTACTCGTCGAAACGGTCGAGGGTCACCGTACCGGCTGCGTCGTCGTAACCACTGAACTTGAACGCACCGGTGCCGGTTGGGTGCTCCAGAGCGTAGGCGGGGTAAACGAACCCGTCCCCCTTGACCTCAACGCCGTTTGCGTCGAACTCTTCGAGAGCCTTCGGGCTGCCGATGGCGTAGGCGCCGTGGGCGAGGATCGCGGGGAACTTCGAAGTGTAACGCGTGAGCTTGATCGTTGCGGTGTCGCCTTCAGCGGTGCACGACTCGAACAGGGAGTCCTTGTCCTCGCCAGCGAAGCCACCGAAGTTGTTGATCCAGTAGTAGGTTACGGCAGTGGTCTGCGCGGCTTCGGGCTGGTTGTACCAGCGGTCAAAGTTGTAGCAGATAGCCGCGGCGTCCAGATCGGTACCGTCGTGGAACTTCACGCCTTCGCGGATCTTGAAGTCCCACGTGAGCCCATCTTCGGAGCCTTCCCACGACTCGGCTAGGCCCGGCGCGATCTTTGCGGTGCCGGGCTCGAAGTCGAGCAGCTGCTCGTAGATCTGGCGGGTGACGCGGAAGGTTTCACCGTCAGATGCGTAGAACGGGTCGAAGTGCTTGGGAGCACCTGCCGCACCGAAGATGAAGATGTCATCGCCGCCGGTGTCGGGGGCGTCCGTCTCGCCGTCTGTCTCTTGGCCCTGCGTTTCCGAGGGCTCCTCTGGTGCAGGTTGTTCGCGCTGCGATGTCGCGCACGATGTCAGTAGCAGTGCCGAGATGGCAAACCCTGCGACGAGGGCTACTCTGCTCCTTTTCATATATCCTCCAATGGATTTGGGGTGCACACGGGAATGTGCGGGTGTTTCGAATTGAACCAGACTGCCCGAGTGCTCGCCCAACTTTTGGTTAACGCGGGATCAAATCGTTATGAACAGTTCGACTAGTGGACGGCGCACCTCGATTTCGGTTTTATTCTTCAGACGGCGCAGCTCACCTCGGCGTAGAATTAGGCCAACTGGCGTTTGTAAAAACTGGTCACGGGGGGTGCGGCCATGACGGAAGAATTCAGCCTCGCAGGTGCGCTGACAGCGGAGCACCACGAGATCGATTCGGCGATCGAGACGTTCATGGAGGGCCTCGCCCGTGGCGCGGAGGTGAGGATCCTCGCGCCGCTCATGCGCAGCGTCATCAGGGCCCTGCGCCGCCACATCTACCTCGAAGAGGTGTTCGCGTTTCCCCCGATCCGTGAGGGCGCCTTGTCGATGCCGATCATGGTGATGGAGCGTGAGCACGGGGTGCTGTGGCGGGCGATGGACGCGCTAGAGAAAACCCTCGACGATTTCGACGACGTGCTCGCGAGCGACGATGACCACCGCGCCATTATTGATGCGTGCACCGAAATGCTCGCGACCTTAGAGTCGCACAACTCCAAGGAAGAGCCGATCATCTACCCGCACCTCGATGCAGAGCTCAGCCCCGATGCCGCTGCCCAACTCCGCGAGCTCATCGAGGTGGGCTCCACCCCGGAGGGGTGGGTTTGCGCCCGCGCGAGGGAAGCCTAGAGCGGGCGCACTCCTAGGCGAGCCCGAGCCGGCTCGCGAGGAACTCATACGCAAGCGCCGCCATGTGCGCCGCCTGCTCGTTATTTGCCGCCCCTCCGTGCCCGCCTTCGATGTTCTCGTAGTACGTCACGTCTTTACCCGCGGCGAGCATCCGCGCCGTCATCTTCCGCGCATGCCCAGGGTGCACTCGGTCGTCCTTTGTTGACGTCGTCACGAGCGTTGGCGGGTAATCTCGCCCCGGGTCAAACAAGTGGTATGGAGAAAACTCTTTGATGAACTCCCAATCTTCGGTGTCGGGATCGCCGTACTCGGCCATCCACGAGGCACCCGCGAGCAGGTGGGAGTAACGCTTCATATCGAGCAGGGGCACCTGGATAACGACGGCTCCAAAAAGCTCCGGATACTGCGTCAACATGTTGCCGGTGAGCAGCCCGCCGTTCGACCCGCCCTGAATCCCAAGTCGGGCCGGGGAGGTGATGCCCGTGGCAACGAGATCGCGTGCGATGGCGGCGAAATCCTCGTACGCTTTGTGGCGCTTGTCCTTCAGCGCGCTCTGGTGCCAGGCAGGGCCGTACTCGCCGCCCCCGCGGATATTCGCCAGTGCATACGCCCCGCCGCGTGCGAGCCACCCGATGCCAAGGCCGGCGCCGTAGCTCGGTGTTAGGGAGATCTCGAACCCGCCATACCCGTACAGCAGTGTCGGGGTCGAGCCGTCGGGGGTGAGGTCTTCGCGGTGCACGAGGAAATACGGCACGCGCGTGCCGTCAGCCGACGTGGCGAACCGCTGGGTTGCCGCGAGGCCCGCGGAGTTGAAGAACTGCGGGTTCGCCGCGAGCTCCTCGCGCTCGACCGTCATTCCGCCTTCAGCAGTGGGGGAGATCCGAGCGAGCGAGAGCGTCGTCGGCGTGAGAAAGTCCGTCGTCGTCACCCACACGTCGTCTAAGAACCGCGACTCCACCGCACCTGCCGCGACGGTGCCGACCTCGGGCAGACCCGGAAACGGAACGCTCGTGAACCCGTCTGCGCCGGGCGAAAGAATATAGAGCCGAGTCTTGACGTCATCGAGCACGTTGATGATGAGATAGTTGCGCGTCCACGTACTGCCCGCGAGCGAGGTCGATGGGGTTGGCACGAAGAGCTCAAAGAACTCACGCGACCCGGAGGCGAACTTTTCCCACTCGATCGCAAGAAGGCTGCCCGCGGCATAGGAGTGCTCGCCGGCGGCGTCGGTCACGATCCAGTCCTCACGAAGCTCAACGGTGAGCCACTCGCGGTGCAGGTCGGGTTCGGCCGAACGCGGGGTGCCGATCAGGGTGAGCACGCCGTCGTCGAGAAGAAAAACCTCGCTGTCGTAGAACGCGCGAGTGCGGATAACGAAGTCGCGCTCAAAGCCGGGGGTGGAGTCGTGGGTGGCGTAGATGTACATGTCATCGGCCTCGCCCTCGTACACGAGCGGCGCGCTTTCTAGCGGGGTGCCGCGCGTCCAGCGGCGGACTTGGCGCGGGTAGCCCGAGGATGTGAGCGACCCCTCGCCGGTGTCGGTGTAGACGAACGCGGTGTCGGCGTCGATCCAGCCCATGCCGCCCTTGGATTCCGGCCGGTAGAACCCGCCGTCAACCCACGTTTTCGCGAGCAAGTCGAACTCGCGGGTGACGTCGGCATCCGACCCGCCGCGAGAGAGCGAGATGAGCGCGCGCGGGTAGGTACGAGTGCCGTCGGGGTTGTCTTGGCGCAACAGCGCTGCGCCCGCCCACACCCAGTTCTCGCCCTCGGTCTCGGCTAGCGCATCGAGGTCGAGAACCGTCTCCCACTCGGGGTTCTCGGTGCGGTAGGACTCCGGCGTTGTGCGTCGCCACAGCCCGCGCACGTTGTTCGCATCGCGCCAAAAGTTGTAATAGTGATCCCCGATCTTCGCCGGTGCAGGAATCTTCTCATCAGAGTCCAGGGCGGTGAGAATCTTATTTTTGACGGCGTTAAACGAGCTGCTCTCGGCCAGCGCCTTCGCGCCGCGGGAGTTTTGTTCGCGCACCCAGTCCAGGGCCGCGTCGCCGTCAACATCCTCTAACCATTGGAATTCGTCAATCACGCCTCCCAGCCTACGTCGTCGGCCCGCGTGCACAGAAAAACGAGGGTGCGGCCCCCGCTCGCAGTGTTACCTGCGGCGGGAACCACACCCTCGCGTGATTAGTTGAGGCGCTAATCCGCCCGGTGGATGCCGTGGCCGGGTGATTCATCCGAGGCCTCGGACATGTCCGGGTTCGCGCGAAGGTGCGCGATCGCGGCCACGAGGCCGCCCCAGATGAGCAGGATTGCGACGACCATCATGATCAGTGCTGCAGGTGTCATACGAGCTCCTTCATTTCCTCTTCGTTGAGACCCTTGGTTTCAACGACCTTGGGCGGCCACGGGATGAGCGTCAAGACGATCGCGGCAACGATCGCAGCGATCGCGATCCCCCACCCGTACGTCAAAACGTAGCTCGTGGGCATATCCCCGTACCCTTCCTTGATTCGGGTGATGATCTCGGAGACGAACATGAACCCGAGAATCAGTGGGGTGACCACGCTGAGCATAACCTGCCACGTGACGCCCACCTTGAACGTGGAGATCTCGTTGAGGTGGTCGCGGAAGGTCGGGAGCTTGCGCAGCAGCCAACCAAACGCGATCACCGAGACGAGGCCGGCACCGGCGACACCGAAGTTATTCGCCCAGTTGTCGATGATGTCGAGGAGGTTGAGCCCCTCTGTCGTGGAGAACAGCAGCATCGATAGCACGGCCATCACACCACCAACAATGCCGACCGAGGCGGTGCGGGACATGTTGAACTTGTCCTCGAACGCATCGAGCACCACTTCGACGATGGAGACCAGCGAGGTGATTCCGGCAAGAACCAAGGTGCTGAAGAACAGCACCCCGAAGATCATGCCGCCGGGGATGGTGGAGATGATCGCGGGGAAGGTCATGAACGCCAGCCCAACACCGCTCTTGACGACGTCGGCAACGCCAACACCCTGAGCCTGAGCCATGAAGCCTAGAGCCGAGAACACGCCGATTCCGGCGAGGATCTCAAACGAGGAGTTGGAGAACGCCACCACGAGCCCGGAGGCCGTGAGGTTCGTCTTGCGGCGAAGGTGCGCGGCGTAGGTGATCATGATTCCAAACGCGATCGACAGCGAGAAGAAGATCTGGCCGTACGCCATGATCCATACGCGCGAGTCCTTCAGGGCTTCCCAGTTCGGGGTGAACAGGGCGTTGAGGCCATCCATCGCGCCGGGCTGGAAGAGAGCCTGAACGACGAGGATGACGAACAGGATCACCAGCAGCGGGATGAAGATCTGCGACACCCGAGCAACACCGCGTTGGATTCCGCGGCGCAGCACCCACAGGGTAAAGATCCACACAATGAGTAGTGGGATGAGGATGCCGATCACCGGCTTGGCAAACAGGGTGAAGTCACCGGTTGCTTGGAGAAAGTCTCCGACGAAGAACCCAACGGTGTCGTCGCCCCAGGCTTCGTTAACGGAGAACCCGACGTAGCGGATTGCCCACGCGATGATGACGGCGTAGTAGATGGCGATGAGGAAACAGATCGTCACGTGCCACCACCCAACAGCTTCCATGCCGCGGTTGATTCTGCGGTGCGACAGCGGCGAGGAGCCACGGTACTTGTGGCCGATCGCGTAGTCCATGAACAGAATCGGGATACCTGCGGTGAGTAGCGCTACGAGGTAAGGGATGATGAACGCCCCCCCACCGCCCTCATACGCTACGTAGGGGAAACGCCAGATGTTTCCCAAACCTACTGCGGAGCCGATAGCAGCGAAGATAAATGCGCTTCGCCCCTTAAACTCTTGTCTTTCGTTCATCCTGTGCCTTTCTAGCGGGTGGCTTCCTTAGACACCCAGACTGGAGATCGGTGTTATCGGCTCACTTTATCCCCAATAGCCACACATTTGTGTGCTGCGACACATTGTTTCTGTGAAAGCCCTGAATTTTGTGTATGACCAACCTGAAGGAGCGCGGAGGGGCGGCCGTTCGCCGTCAAGAAATAAATTTTTTCTCGAACGCGATCGCGCCGGCGGTTACAGTGGAAGGTGACGCACTGTTCAAGGAGGAATGATGGCTGTATCAGTAGCACGCGTGTCGACGATTACGGCGCGCTCGGATGAGAGTTTTGACCACGCGATTCGTGCGGGAATTGAGCGCGCGTCGGAGACACTGCGAAACGTGTCGGGGGCGTGGGTGAAATCCCAGAAGGTTGAGTTGGTTGACGGCGAGATCGCGCAATATCACGTCGTTCTCGAGGTGACGTTCATCCTCGACGACTAGCGCTGCGCGGCCCAGCCCACCGTGCCCAGCCCTAGACTGGAACGATGGACGAGGCACTTGATCTTTCAGCAGTAGACCTCGCGCGGGCCGTGCGCGATCGGCACGTCAGCGCCGTTGAGGTGACCGAAGCCGCGCTCGCGCGCATCGACGCCCGGGACGAGGAC